>CANJXD010000108.1 GCA_947478535.1 Acetobacteraceae bacterium | reverse complement strand
TTCTCGAGACTGAAATGCGCGTCTGGGGTGAGGCCGTTCGGCGGACCGGGGCGAGTCTGGATTAGATCACGCGCTCCACGGCGACGGCGCGGCAATCCATCTCATACTCCAGCCCCTCCACCGGGGGGCGGCAGTATTGCCAGGTGAGGCCATGCCGCGCCGCGCCACGCGCAACCAGCGCCTCCGCCAGGAAGGGGTGCAGGTCGTGCACGGTGTAAACCTGCACGCCGGTCGTCATCGCCCAGCACCCATCCAGCGCGGCCATGCGCCGTTCCATCTCCCCCAGCACCCAATCCGCCTTGCGGCGCAGTCCGGCGGCGCTGGTATCGCCCATCGCGATGATATGGTCGCGGTAGTTGGCGTGGCCTTCGGGCGCCTCCCCGCTGCCGGCGATGACGAAGCTGGGCGGCGCATCCGGGTCGGGGATGGTGTAGCTGAAGGCGTGGAAGCCGGGTTCCGCCGGCGGGGCGATCTCGGGGCAGACATTGCTGCGCGCCACCGGGTTCCGCCCATCCTGCAACACGCCCCATTCCGCCAGCACCGCGGCATAGGACCGGTTGAACGAGACGAAGCCGTCTTCCGTGAAGGGCGCGGGGGAGCGCAATTCGCAGGCGCAGAAGGCGTGCAGAGGCCGGCCGAGCGCGGCCAGGTGCGCCGCGATGCGGCGCCAGCCTTCGGCCATCGGCACGGGCTCCGCGAAGCGGGCGCGTTCCAAGCGGAAGCCCGGCAGCGCGGCGACACCGCCGGAATACTGAAACACCCCGGGGATGAAGCGGAACCCCGCCTCGAAATTCGCGATCGTCGTCATGCCGTGCCGCCTCGCCGCGTGATGCGGACCCGATCATAGGGGGTGGAGGGAGAGGCGCGGAAGCGCCGTGCCCCCATGCCGATCAATCCGGCTTGATGTTCCCGCGCCGCACCACATCGCCCCATTTCGCAACCTCGGCGCGCTGGAAGGTGGCGAATTCCTCGGACGTGCTGCCGACGAGATCGAGGCCAAGTCCCGCCGCGCGCGCCGCCACATCCGGCACCGCGAGTGCCGCGGCGATTTCCGCCTGGATGCGCGCGATGCTGGCCGGCGCCGTGCCGGCGCGCACGGTCATGCCGTACCAGTTCATCACCTCGTAGCCCGGCACCGCGACATTCATCGGCGGCACGCCCGGCAGGCTCGCCATGGCGCGCGGGCCGGTGACGGCAAGCGCCCGCACGCGCCCGCCAGCGATGTGGGGCTGGGCGATGGCCAGGGCATCGAACATGAACTGGCACTGCCCCGCGATCACATCCGTGAAGGCGGGCGCGCTGCCGCGATAAGGAACATGGACGGTGTTGATGCCGGCCGCCGCGTTCAGCAATTCCCCGGACAGGTGCGGCAGCCCGCCATTGCCGGAGGAGGCGTAGTTCAACTGCCCCGGCCGCGCCTTCGCCAGCGCCACGAATTCCGCCACCGTCTGGGCCGGCACCTGCGGGTTCACCACCATCACGAAGGCAAGGGACGCCACCAGCGAGACCGGCGCGAAATCCCGCAGCAGGTCGAATCCGGCATTCGGGTACAGCGCGGCGTTCACCGCCAGGTTGCCGGTGGTGCCGAAGAACAGCGTATGGCCATCAGCCTCCGCCCCCAGGACCGATTGCTTGGCGACCATGCCATTCGCCCCGGGCCGGTTCTCGATCACCACGGGCTGGCCCAGCCTGGCCGCCATGTGCGGCGCCATCAGCCGGGCGAGGATGTCGATGCCGCCGCCCGGCGGGAACCCGATGACGATACGGACCGGGCGGTTGGGGAAGCCCTGCTGCGCCAAGGCGGGCGCACCCAGCATGGGCAGCGCCGCCACGGCCATGAGGCCACGGCGCGTGATCGGATTGTGCATCGCGTTTCCTTCCCTTCAGGCCAAGCCGGCCGCCGGCCGCCTTGACATTCTTTTTCGTATGGTGGGATTGATTTGCACAAGGGGTCAAGCACGACCCTGTGGAGGAAGGCTTGGCCGCGATCCATCTCTACGCCGGCACAGCAGGGCATTCGGCCTGGTTCAGCGATGACCAGGGCCAGAGCTGGGTGCATCCGAACAGCCATTCCGGCATGTACCTCGAAGCCCGCGTCTGGGGCTTTGCCGCCCATCCCGCGACGCCGGAGCGGATGTTCGCGGCCACCGACATGGGGGTGTATCGCTGGGATGAACCCGCCGCGCGCTGGGTCCACCTGCCGTCACCGATGCAGGACGTCTGGGCCATCGCCATCGATCCCAAGGACCCTGACGTGCTGATCGCCGGCACCCGGCCCGCCGGATTCTGGCGCTCCACCGATGCGGGCCAGTCCTGGCAGGCGACGCCGGCGCCGGGTATCGCGGATTTCTCCACCCAGAATATGGGGCCGACGCGCGTCACCCAGGTCCTGTTCGATCCGGTGGATGATGGCACGGTCTGGGCCTCGGTCGAGATCGGCAGCATCTTCGTCAGCCGCGACCGGGGGCTGACCTGGTCGGAGCGCGGCCAGGGCCTGGTCTCCGGCGATGTGCACGGCCTGGCCGTCATCGCCCTGCCCGTTGGCGGCAAGGCGATGCTGGCCACCACCAATCGCGGCCTGCATCGCAGCGAGGATGATGGCGCGAGCTGGCAGGTGCAGGACCTGCCCGCGCCCTGGCCCTATACCCGTGGCGTCACGCCGCGGGCGGATAGTTCCGGCGTGATCTTCCTCGGCAATGGCAATGGCCCGCCGGGCAATGACGGCTTCCTGCTGCGATCGCGCGACTACGGCCGGACCTGGGAAGACGCGAAGCTGCCCGGCGCCGTGAACAGCACGGTCTGGGCGATCTCGGTCGATCCCGTGGACCCGATGCTGGTCCTGGTCTGCACCAACCTCGGTGAGGTATTCCTCAGCCGTGACGGCGGCGAGACCTTCGACCGCCTGCCGCACCAGTTCGGTGAGCTGCGCGCCATCCTGTGGCGCAGCCTGCCGGACGGGACTCGCCGGCAGCCGCATTCCATCACCCGCCCCGTGCAGACGGCGGCGGAGCTTCATCACCCCATGGCGAGGAACCACGCCGCATGACCACCGAGCGTTTTCCCGCCATCCCGGCGGAGGCCCTGACAGCCGAGCAGAAGGCGGTGGCGGAAGCCATCGCGGGCGGGCCGCGCGGCAGCGTGCGCGGGCCCTTCCTGGCGCTGCTGTATCATCCGCCCCTCGCCAACCGCATCCAGGCGC
The DNA here is from genome assembly GCA_947478535.1 of Acetobacteraceae bacterium. Next base: position 10,541 of record CANJXD010000108.1, on the reverse strand, counting down.
TGGGCGAGCATCTGCGCTTCGGGACCGGGATGCCGCAGTCCCTCGTGGAGCTGCTGATCCTGGTGACGGCGCGCAAATGGTCCTGCCAGTATGAATGGTTCGCCCATGCCCGCATCGCGCGGAATGAAGGCCTGCCGGAGCCGATCATCGCCGCCATCGCCGAAGGCCGCAGCCCCGATCCGATGGATGCGGACCAGGCGCTGGTGCATGATTTCGCGGTGGCCGTGCACAAGACAGGTGCGCCGACGGATGCGCTCTATGCCGCCGCCGAAGCGCGCTTCGGCAAGCCGAGCGTGCTCGATCTGCTGGCGCTGTGCGGCTACTACACGATGCTGGCGATGGTGCTGAACACCGCCAACCCCGCGCTGCCGGAGGGAGTGGCCCCGCCGCTCAAGCCGCTGTGAAGATCGCGCCGGGCGAAACCCGCGGCCTGCGCGTCGGGCTGATGGTGCCGATCAACAACACGACGATGGAAGCCGAGCTCGCGGCCTGGCTGCCGGCGGGCTCCACCGTCACGCGCATCGGCATCCCGCGCGGCGCCGGGCTGCTGACGCGGGAGACGATGCCCGCCTATCGCGACGCCGCCGTGGCGCTGGCGGCGCAGCATTTCTCGCCCGAGACGCATGACATCCTCGCCTATGGCTGCACCGCCGCCGGCTTCATCTCCGGCCCGAAGGGCGATGCGGAATTGCAGGCGAAGCTCTCCGAGGTCACGGGGCTGCCGGTGGTGACGACGGCGCGGGCGATGGTGGTGGCGCTGCAGGCTGCGGGGGCGAAATCCATCGCCGTGGTCACGCCGTATCAGGATGGGGTGAACCAGCAGCTCACGCATTTCCTCGCCGATGGCGGCATCGCGGTGAAGCGGCTGGCGACCTTCCGCGCGCCGGATGTCAACGCCCTCGGCCGTATCACGTCGCCGGAGGTGAAGGCGCTGGCGGAGGCGACGATGGGGGAGGATTGCGACGCCCTGTTCATCGGCTGCTCGCAACTGCCGACGCAGGCGATTCTCGGCGGGCTTGCCGCGCACTTTGGCAAGCCGGCGCTGTCTTCCATCCAGGCGACGGCCTGGGACGCCGCGCGACTGATGACGCCGAGCTGAACCGCCCGGCGCCATCGCGGTACCTACCGGCCCTGGATGTATTCGTAGGTCCCGTTCACCAGCGATTCCATGTTGCTGAAGCGGATGGTCTCGCCATTGATGGTGATGGTGCCGCTGACGCCGGTCAGGTTGATGGTGTTGCCGTTCATCGTCGCCTGGGGGGACCCGCTATCGACGCGGATGGCGTTGAACAATTGCTGGTTGGTCATCCCGGTATCCTCGAGGATGAGCTGGTCCGTGCCGCCGCCGCCATTGATGGTGTCGTTGCCATCGCCGGGGTGCCAGCGGATGACGTCATTGCCCTGCGCGCCATAGGCGTGGTCGCCATGGATGTAGTCCGCGCCGGAACCGCCGACGAGCAGGTCATTGCCTTCCCCGCCATAGATCTGGTCGGCGCCCGCGCCGCCGGTCACCGTGTCATTGCCCGCGAAGGCCTGGAGGAGATCGTTGCCGGAGCCGCCGCGATGGCTGTCATTGCCCTGGGTCAGTGCACCGCCGGTCACGCCGGAAAGGGCCTTGTCATCCAGGGGGGTCTTGGTCTCGGGCATGGTCTCTCCTGTTCGTGCCGGTGATGGGCGCAATAGACCAGGAGATGGGTCGTTGCGCCAGAACGGCATCCCTCAGGAGGCGATAGGCGTTTCCTTGGTGCGGCGCCTCAGCGCAACGGGGAATGCGCCGCGGGCAGCATGAAGCTCGTCTCCACCTCCTCGATGCGGGCGGCGTGGCGGACCATGGCACCCTCCTCCCCGCAAAGGCTGCGGGCGAGGCGCGCGGCGGGGTCGGGGTGGGCGAGCAGTTGCACCACCTCGTTGATCGGGCCGGCGAAGGTCAGCCAGACCGCGATCTGGCCGGGCTCCGCATCCCGCGCGAGCGCCTCGGCCAGCGCCCCGGCCTCCCCGGCCCGGGCACGGAACAGGCGCTGTTCATAGAGATGCGGGTGCGGCGTGACGGGGCCCGAGGCGGGGCCCGAGGCGGGGGCCGCCAGCGGCACCACCGCATCCATGAAGCGGACGACCTGGCGGAGCATCAGTGGCCGCACGCCGGTGAGGTATTGCTCCCGCCAGGCCGGGTTGGCTTCGAGTGCGGCGCGCAGGCGCTTCCTGGTTTCCAGATCCTCATGCCGCCAGAGATTCACCACGGCATTGGCGGCACCGACCTCATTGCCCCAGAAACCCAGCAGCGTGCCGCAGCTATCCCCCCGCACGGGTACCGCGACCTTCTCCGCGAGGTCCATGTAGCGCGGCATCGCGCCCGGCCGCAGCGTGTAGATGCGGAGTTCATCGACCACGGCGTCCATCCCCCTTGATTTTCTCCCGCATCGTGGGACGGTTGCGCAGAACCGGCAACAGCCCGGGCGGAGGAAGACGAGCATGCGGCGGCTGCTGATCGGTGCCATGGGCGCGATGATGACGGTGGGCCTCGCGGCCCCGGCGCTGGCCTTCCCGGACCGGCCGATCCGGATGGTGATCCCCTATGGCCCAGGCGGCATCACCGATATCGCCGCACGCACCCTGGCACCGCGGCTCGGCGAGGAACTCGGGCAGCAGGTGATCGTGGACAACCGCCCCGGCGGCGCGGCGATGATCGGCTTCGGCTTCGCCGCCCGCAGCGCGCCGGATGGGCACACCCTGGTATTGGGCACCACGGCGCTGGCGGCGAACCCCGTGCTGTTCCGCAACATCCCCTATGATGCGCGCACGGATTTCACGCCGGTCACGCTGGTCGGGCTGGTGCCGACGGTGCTGGTGGTGCACCCCTCCTCCCCCGCGCGGAGCGTCGCCGAATTCATCGCCCTCGCGCGGTCGCAGCCGGGGCAGTTGAACTATGGCTCCGCCGGCAATGGCAGCGGCAACCACCTGTCGTCGGAAATGTTCAACAACGCCGCCGGCATCCAGGCCGTGCATGTCCCCTATCGCGGTGGCGGGCAGGTGATGACGGACCTCGTCGCGGGGCGCCTTTCCTATGTGTTCGCCGTGCTGCCGACAGCGCATCCCTTCATCACCGCGGGGCAGTTGCGGGCGCTGGGCGTCACGGGGTCCACCCGCAGTGCGGCGGTGCCGGACGTGCCGACGATCGGGGAAGCCGCGATCCCCGGCTTCGCGCTGTATGAATGGCTCGGCCTGATGGGTCCGGCCGGGATGCCACCGGCGATCACCAACCAGATCCAGCAGGCCGTGGCGCGCGCACTGCGCCACCCGGATGTGGCGGACCGCTTCCGCAGCATCGGCGTGGAAGCGCAGGGCGGCACACCGGCGCAGATGGGCGCCTATCTCGATGGGGAATTGAAGCGCTGGGCCGAACTGGCGACACATGTACGGTTCGAGGTGGCGGAATGAGTGTCGCGACGCAGGCCGTTCTCAAGGAACTCGCGGAAGTCCTGTGGGAGGAAAGCCCCGGCCACCATGGCGGGGCCCTGTCGAAAATCCTGGTGGCGGCGGGGGATGGCGGGTCGCGCATCATCGACTACCGCATCTCCTCCTATGAGCCGAAGGCCCATGTCGCGCTGCATGAGCATGCCGCGAAGGAGCAGATCTACCATTTCCTCGAAGGCGAGGGGTTGCTGACGATCGGCGACCGCACCGTCGTCGTGCGTCGTCACAGCTATGTCTTCATCCCGCCCGGCGTGAAGCACGCGCTGCACAATACCGGGCTGGCGAATCTGGTGTTCCTGGTGATCACGGCGCCGGTGACGCTGTAGCTACCCCACCGCACGGGCCGGCAGCGCCGCTTCCGGCTGCTGTTCGGCAATGGCGGCGCAGGCTTCCAGCGCCGCCTGCATCACGCGTTCCGCCAACGCCGGGCGCGCGGATTGCGGTACTGACTTCACCGCCGCCGCGATGCCGATGCTGCCCAGCACGCCGCGCTCCGCATTGAACAGCGGCGCGGCGATGCCGATGATGCCGGGCATGAATTCGGATTGCGTCACGCAATGCCCGGCATCCCGGATCACGCGCAGGGCGGCGCGAAAACTCTCCCAATCCGCGCCGAGCCCGGCGCCGGCGATGGTGGTGCGATGGCGGCCGAACAAAGCGCGCAGTTGGTGCGGTGGCAAATGTGCCAGGATGACCTTGGACGCCGCGCCATTGAACAGCGGGCGGCGCTGGCCTCGGCTGAACAGCCCCTCCGGCGCCCCGGGCGCCGGCGCATCGCCCACGCACATCACCGTGCCGCTGAACAGCAGGGACAGCAGCCCGCTATGCCCAGTCTCCGCCGCCAGCCGCCGCAGCGCGGGGCCGGCGCCCGTGGTCACGGGATCGCAAAGCCGCATGGTGCGATCCAGCTCGATGATGCGTGGCCCGAGCATCCAGGCCCCGCCCGCCACCGGCGTCAGCATCCCCGCCGCCTGCAACGCCTTGATATAGCGATAGCAGGTGGAGCGCGACGTGCCGGAAAAGCGGATCAGCGCCTCCGTCGACCAGGCCGGCGCCGCGGTGGTGAAGACGTCGAGCAGGCCGAGCATCTTCTCCAGGCTGCTCGCCCCCCTTGCCTCGTCCGAAGAAAATCCCGTCATGCTGGACAACCCGAATACCCGCCGATAGCGTCGCGCCGAATACCGGGGAGAACGGCCATCAACGGGAAGCTCCATACGCCCTTGGCCGCGCGCGGCAAGCTGGTGATCCTTTCCGCCGCCGAACGGCCCTATTGCGCGGCTCTGCTGGAAGGCTTCGCACGAAAGCACCCGGAGGTGGAGGTCGATTTCGTCTTCGGCATCTCGACCGCCCTGCACCAGCGCTACCTCGCCGACTACGCGGCCGGCGGCGCCATGGCCGATCTCTACTGGTCGAGCGCGATGGACCAGCTGATGGGGCTCGTCCTCGATGGCCATGCCCAGCCGCATGGCGTGGCCCACACCCTGCCCCCGGGCGCCGCCTGGAAAGATCTGGCGCTGGCGACAACGCGGGAGCCGGTCTTCACGCTGATCCGCGGCCACCCGGCCCCCGCCGGCAGCTTCGGGGAAATCGCGGCGCTGATCGCGGCCGACCCCGCCCGCTTCGCCGGCCAGGTGGTGATCCCGGATATCGAGGCGAACGGCCTCGGCTTCCTCGCCTTGCTGCATGCCAGTGTGACGGACCCGGATTTCGAGGCAGGGCTGGAAGCGCTGGCGCGCTGCCGTCCGGCGCTGGGGGGTTCCGCGCCGTCCCTGGTCAACCATGGCGGGCAACTCGCGCTGCATGTCCTGGGGGCCTACGCGCTGCGGGCGGAGGCAGCGGGGCTGGCGCGCATCGCGCCCTCCGCCGCCCCGGCGCCGGCCGTGGCCCGGCTCGCCTTCATCCCGAAGCGCGCGGCCAATCCGGAAGCGGGTGCCGCCTTTCTCGCGCATCTCGTCTCCCCGGAAGGCCAGGCGGCGCTGGTGCCGGGGGGGTTCTGGCCGGTCACGGCACCGCCGCCGCGCCCCATCGCGCCGGTCGCGCTGGATGATGATTTTCCGAAACTGCTGGACCCCGCTCGCCGTGCCGCGCTGGTGGCGCGCTGGCGCCGCGCGGTCGGCCGCTGAATGACCAAGAACGGGAGGATTTCCATGAACCGTCGCACCCTGTTGCCACTTCTCGCCGCGCCCTTCCTGCTGCCGGCGGCTGCCCGCGCCCAGGCCGCCTGGCCGACCCGGCCGATCCGCATCATCGTCCCCTTCGCGCCGGGGTCCTTCACCGATGCCTCCGCTCGGCTGGTGGGGCAGGAGCTGACGGAGTTGCTCGGCCAGCAGGTGGTGGTGGAGAATCGTGGTGGTGCCGGCGGCACGCTCGGCGCCACGGCGGCCGCACGCGCCACGCCGGATGGGCTGACGCTGCTGCTGACCGACAATTCCCTCGCCATGTCCGTCGGGCTTTATCCGAACCTGCCCTATGATCCGCTGACGGATCTGACGCAGGTCAGCCGGATCGCCGACAGCCCCTCCATCCTGCTGGTTCGGCCGGGGCTCGGCGCGCGCAGCGTCGCCGATGTCGTCGCCCTGGCGAAGGCGCGGCCGGGCGAGCTTTCCTTCGGCTCCGGCGGGCAGGGGTCCTCCGCGCATCTCGCGATGGAACTGCTGCTGAACGTCACGGACACGCGGATGCTGCATATCCCCTTCCGCGGCGTCGCGGCGGCGATCGCGGAGGTGATCGCCGGGCGCGTCGATATGGCGATTGCGAGCCTCGCCTCGGGTGTTGGGCATGTCCGCCAGGGCACGCTGCTCGGCCTCGGCGTCAGCGGCGAGCGTCGCGCCAGCGCGCTGCCCGGCGTGCCGACCTTCATCGAGGCGGGCGTGCCGCGCTATGACATGAGCTACTGGTGGGGCATCGCCGCGCCGAAGGGCACGCCGCCCGAGATCATCCAGCGCCTCAATGCCGAGATCGGCGTCGCACTTCGGAAACCCCGCCTGGTGGAAGCCTTCGCCGCCGCCGGCGCCCTGCCCGTGCATTCGACGCCGGAACAGATGCAGGCCCATCTGGCGCGGGAGGTGACCCTGTGGAAGGAAGTCGTCACCCGCGCGAATGTGAAGGTGGAATAGCAGGCCGATGACGCTGAACCACGCCGCCGAAGGCCCGCCCGCCTTCCTCTCCCCACCGCTGTCCTGCGACGCGCATTTCCATGTGTTCGGCGCCGATGGGGAGTATCCCTACGCGTCGGAGGAGCCGCTGCGCTACAAGCCGCCGCATGCGCCGCTGGCGGATTACCTCGACCTCGCGCGGCACCTGGGGCTTGAGCGCTTTGTCTTCGTCCAGCCCAGCGCCTATGGCCGGGACAATGCCTGCATGCTGGATGCGATGCGAGAGGTGGGCATCGCCCGCTGCCGCGGCATCGTCGATGTGGATGAGGATGTGCCGGACGCCGTGCTGGCGGAGATGGATGCGCTCGGCGTGCGCGGCGTCCGCATCAATTACTCCCCGGTGAAGCCGCGCATCGATGGGTTTTCCAGCCAGATGCTGCCGCGCATCCGCCGGCTCGAGGCGCGCTGCCATGAGCTCGGCTGGCACCTCGATTTCCTCGGCCCGGGCTGGCTGACGGCGGAATTGCTGCCCACCTTCGCCAGCCTGAAGGTGCCCTTCAGCGTCGCGCATATGGGGATGTTTCTGGCGTCGGATGGGCCAGCACAGGCGGGCTTTCGCGCGTTCATCGAGGTGCTGAAGCGCGACGACGTCCAGGGCTACGCCAAGTTCACCGGTACCTACCGCATGGCGACGCCACCGAGCTACGCGGATGCCGCGCCGATGGCGCGCGCGCTGGTGGAAGCGGTGCCGGACCGCATCATCTGGGGCAGCGACTACCCGCATCTGTCCTTCGCCCACCTCGTGGGCTCCGTGCAGCTGTTCAACCTGCTCGGCGACTGGGCGGATGACGCGGCGCGGCGGAAGATCCTGGTGGACAACCCGGCGCGCCTGTTCGGGTTCTGAAAGAAGGCCCTCGCCCCCGGAGGGGGAGAGGGTTGGGTGAGGTGGATTGGCAGGCAACGGAACACGCTTCCCACCCCGTCCCCCCTCACCCTGCCCTCTCCCCCCTTGGGGGGAGAGGGTTCCAGGCCTCGGCTGATGAGGCCGGCATCGACGCCCCCCCCTGTCCGCAGTAACGCTTGCGGACCTGCCACAGTCCGAGAAGAACCCATGCCGGAAACCCCCCGCCACGACCCGGCGAGCCTCATCGCCTTCGGCACCGCGCTCTGCCAGGCCGCGGGGCTTGATGTGGAGAAGGCGTCCGCCATCGCCCGTACGCTGGTGGAATCGGACCTGCTCGGCCACGTCACGCATGGGCTGGCACTGCTGCCGAAATACCTCGATGACCTAGCCACCGGCGCCATGGCGAGGGAGGGCGGGCCGGAAGTGGTGCGGGACCGCGGCGCCACCGTCACCTGGAATGGCCGCCGCCTGCCCGGCCCCTGGCTGACGCACAAGGCGCTCGACCTCGCCCTGGAACGCGTCGGCACCTATGGCACCGTCACCATCGCGATCGGCGACAGCCACCATATCGGCTGCCTCGCCGCCTATACCGCCCGCGCGGCGGAGGCCGGGTATCTGCTGGTGCTGTCCTCCTCCGCCCCCGGGGCGAAGGCCGTGGCGCCGCATGGGGCGCGCCAGGCGGTGCTTTCGCCCGATCCCGTCGCGGCCGGCATCCCGACGGATGGCGATCCCATCATGCTCGATGTCAGCGCCTCCATCACCACCATCAACATGGCCGGCAAGATGCAGCGCGAGGGCCGGCAGTATCCGCAGGATTGGTTGCAGGATGCCGAGGGCAATCCTTCACGCGACCCCGCCGTGCTTGGCCGGGGCGGCAGCCTGTTGCCGGCGGGCGGCATGGACCATGGCCAGAAGGGCTATGCCTGGGCCCTGCTGAACGAGGCCCTGACCCAGGGGCTTTCCGGCTTCGGCCGCGCCGACCAGCCAAAGGGGCAGACTGCGTCCGTGCTGCTGCAACTCTATGACCCCGAAGCCTTCGCCGGCCTCGATGCCTTCACGCGGCAGACCAGCTTCACCGCCGCCGCCTGCCGCGCCGCGGCACCCCGCCCTGGCGTCGCCCGCGTGCGGCTGCCAGGTGAATCGGGCCTGGCCCACCGGCGGGATGCGATGGCGCGCGGCGTCGTGCTCGCACCCGGCATCCTGGCCGCGCTCGCGCCCCATGCTGGCAAGCTGGGCGTCGCTCTGCCACAAACGCTGTCCTGAACCACCGCGGAGCGACCTTCACCCATGGCCCTCGACCACACCGCCAGCGGCGTTTACGTCATCGCGCCGACGCCCTTCCACGACGATGGCCGCGTGGATGAGGCGAGCACGGACCGGATGACGGATTTCTTCATGGAAGCCGGCGCCACGGGGATTACCGTCCTCGGCGTGATGGGCGAAGCCCCGAAGCTCGACCAGGCGGAGGCGCTTTCCATCGCGACGCGGATGATCCGCCGCGCCTCCATCCCCATCGTCGTCGGCGTCTCCGCCCCCGGCTTCGCGGCGATGCGGGCGCTCGCGCGCGGCTCGATGGACGCCGGCGCGGCGGGGGTGATGATCGCCCCGCCGAACACGCTGCGGACGGACGACCAGATCGTCACCTACTACCGCCAGGCGGTGGAGGCGATCGGGCCGGATGTTCCCTTCGTGCTGCAGGATTATCCGCTGCTGTTCCAGGTGGTGATGACGCCCACCGTCATCCGCCGCATCGTGCAGGAGAACCCGTCCTGCGTCATGCTGAAGGCCGAGGATTGGCCGGGGCTGGAGAAGATCAGTACGCTGCGCCAGTGGCAGGCGGAGGGGTCGCTGCGGCCGATCTCCATCCTCTGCGGCAATGGCGGCATCTTCATCGATTTCGAGGTCGAGCGCGGCGCCGATGGGGCGATGACGGGTTATGCCTTCCCGGACATGCTGGTCGATGTCGTGCGGATGCAGAAGGACGGACAGCGCGATGCGGCGCATGACCTGTTCGATGCCCACCTGCCGCTGATCCGGTACGAACAGCAATTCGGCCTGGGCCTCGCCGTACGGAAATACGTGCTGAAGCGCCGCGGCGTGATCGCCAGCGACGCACAGCGCAAGCCCGGCGGCATGTTGAGTGCAAAGGCCGTCGCCGAGGTGGAATACCTGCTCTCCCGCCTCGCGAAGCACGACGCCCGCGCGAAGTTCTGAGCAGACTCGATAAGCCCTCTCCCCAGCGGGGAGAGGGTTGGGAGAGGGGAGGTCCGCCTACTTCGTGACCGCCCCTGGCCGCCCGCCCGGCATACCCGGCATGCCCGCGCCACCGCCCGGAATCTGCATGCTCTGATACCCCTGCGGCCGGGCGAAGCGCCCGGGGTCCTGCGCGCCGAACGCCACCTGCGTCGCCTCCATCCCGCCGGACTGGCCCTGGCTGCTGCCCTGGGCGCGCAGCATCACGCCTTCCGCCGTGACGCAGGCGGTGCCGTTGTTGCCGCGGTCCTCGAAGGTCCAGACCGTGCAGGCCACGCCCGCCACCGTATCCGAACCCGTGCGGCGATAGGTGGCATTCGCGGTGGGCCCGTATTGCTGCATCGCCTGCTGCATCGGGACATCCATGATCATCCGCACCTGCTCCATCACCATGAAGCCGCGCTGGTTGCGATGGTCCGCCACCATGTAGCCCATGCCGGCCATATCCATCCGCATGGTCTGGGAGGCCGCGAGCCAGGAAATCACCATGGACTGCATCGGCGCATTGGCCGGCGTGGCACCGACCATCCGGTAGGTCACACTGACATCCCGTGTCGGGTAGAGCGGCGGGCGATCCTGCGCGAGAGCGGGCAGCGCAGCCAGGCTGAGAAGGGCGGCGAGAAGCGGGCGACGCATGGTGGGTCCCTCCCTGGGAGAACAGCGATCGGCAAAAGGTCCGCCCGGCGCTCGCGCGGGTCAAGCGGGATGCGATAGGCTGGCGCATGGCCGCCTTCCCGATCACGCGCTTGCGAAAGCTCTGCCTCCTCCTGCCCGAAGCGGAGGAGCGGGAAACCTGGGAGGTCCCGACCTTTCGCGTG
>CANJXD010000107.1 GCA_947478535.1 Acetobacteraceae bacterium | reverse complement strand
TGGAGTCCTTGCACGGTGGCGATCCCGCGAAGTGGCAATGGGGCGCCGCCCACATCGCCCGCTTCGAACATCCGCTGCTGCGCTTCCTGCCCATCCTCGGCAGCGCGACGCGGATCGAGATCGCGACGCATGGTGATGGGGAGACCCTGTCCCGCGGCGCGATGCGCCTGGCGGGCGCCGCGCCCTATGCCCATCTGCAAGGCGCCGGGCTGCGGGCAGTGTTCGATCTCGGGGACCCCGAGGGCGCGATGGCGATCATCGCCACCGGCCAGTCCGGCCACCCGCTGTCCGACCACTGGGCCGACCAGACCCAGCCCTGGCGGGATGGGGAAATGCTGCGGCTGGGCCGGGAGCCAGTGGAGCCGCTCGGGCAGATCCGGCTGACGCCGGAGCCCTATGAGGCGCCGGAGCGCGAACCACGGCAGCGCCGGCGATGAGGGGCCGGGGTGATGCTTTCCCTCTCGGGATGGTTGCTTTGGCGGCGCCAAGCGCCGAAACTGGGCGCTGAAGACCATGCACCAACGCGCCACACGACGTCCGCAATTCTTCTACACCACCGCGCCGCTGCCTTGCCCGTATCTGGCAGGCCGGACGGAGCGGAAGATCGTCACCGAATTGTCGGGCGGCGATGCCGAGGCGCTGCATGACCGGCTTTCGCGGGCCGGGTTCCGGCGCAGCCACAACATCGCCTATTCCCCGGTCTGCCCGGGCTGCCGCGCCTGCATCCCGATCCGCATCGTGGTCAAGGATTTCGCGCCGGACCGCACGCAGCGGAAGATCGCGCGCTTCAACCGGGATGTGCTGACCGCCGAAATGCCGGCGCGCGCGAGCGCCGAGCAATTCGCCCTGTTCCAGCGCTACCAGACCATCCGTCACGGCGATGGCGACATGGCGGCGATGGGGTTCTACGACTACCGCGCCATGGTCGAGGACACGCCGATCACCACCGGCGTCGTGGAATTCCGCGAGATGCATGGCCGGCTGATCGGGGCCTGCCTGACGGATTGGCTGACCGACGGGCTTTCCGCCGTCTATTCCTTCTACGCACCGGAAGAACAGCGCCGCAGCCTCGGCACCTATACCATCCTGTGGCTGGTGGAACGCGCGCGCAGCCTGGGCCTGCCCTTCGTCTATCTCGGCTACTGGGTGCCGCAGAGCCCGAAGATGGCCTACAAGGCCCGCTTCCGGCCCAGCGAGACCCTCTCGGGCGGCGTCTGGCGCCCCCTGGCGGATGCAACGCCGGCCGATGCCGAACAAGCGCCGGTCACGCTGCCGGGCTGACGTCGCTCAGAGAGCGCCCTTGCGCTTGTATTCCATGGCGAAGTGCCCGCGCTTCCACACATCGGCGAAGCCGCGGGTGCCGGCGGTTTTGGTGGCCCCCTTCTCGAAGGCATAGGCGGTGCCGGTGGGGTCCGCTTCGTTCGGCGTGGGTTCATCCAGCAGGCGGCAGAGATCGGTGAAGTGTTCGACATAGGCCGCGCGCTCGCTGCGCGTATTGGCCTGCCACTTGGCAATGAATTCATCGGCTGTCATGCGGTGCAGCGTGCCCCCCGCCTCCGCCGCCGGTCCAGGGCCGGGTTATTGGGCCAAGCCAAACCCTATCGCCACGATAGGCCCTGCCCGGGGTGGAGTGTTGCTGCGGAATGGCTGTAGCCTCAGCGCCGGCGCCCAGGGCTGGGAGTTTCGGGCGCGCGGAGTTTTGGGGGGGAAGGCAGGGCTTATGGTCGAGACTGTTGGCATGTCCGGCAACGCGGACATCGATGGCCTGTTGTGGGGCTATCGCTGGACCTTCTCCGAACTGACCTATGCCTTCCCGACGGACACGGCCGAATACCTCGACAATGGCTATGTCGAGATCAACGGCTTCACCGCGATGGATGCGCCCTGGCAGGCGGCGATCCTGGAGATCCTGGCGGGCATCACGGGGTTCATCACCCTCGATGTGGTGCCGACCCCGCCGGACGAAATCGCCACCTTCCGCTTCGGCGGGGCGGCGAAGGTGAACTACACGGATGACGGGACAGTCGCGCAGGCGACCGGGCTGCATGTGCCGGGCAACGGTACGGCGGAGGCCAATCCGCCGGATATCGGGGATGATTTCAACCCGCCCTACTCCGCGCCCTACGCGCAGGGCGACGTGTGGTTCAACCTGGCGAACTACCCGGATATCCGCCCCGGCACCTACGGCTATTCCGCCGGGATCATGCACGAGATCGGCCATTCCTTCGGCCTGAAGCATGGGCATGCCAGCCAATACGCGCATGGCGAGATTTTCCCGAAGCTGCCGTACCAGCACAACAGCTACGAATATTCGGTGATGACCTAAACCCAGTATGTCGGCGATACCGGCCCCGCGGATTCCGCGCCCCACCACCCCACCACCCTGATGCAGAACGATATCGCGGCGCTGCAGTATCTCTACGGCGCGGATTTCACGACCAATGCCGGGGATACGCTGTATCGCTGGGCGCCGGATACCGGGGCGTTCAGCGTCGATGGCGTGCTGTCGCTGACGCCGTATGAGAACTACATCCTGATGACGGTGTGGGATGGCGGCGGCGTCGATACCTATGATTTCAGCGACTATGCGACGACGCTGGTCATCAACCTGGCGCCCGGCGCGTTTTCCACCCCCTCCGCGGCGCAACTCGCCAATCTCGGGGAAGGCAACCTCGCCCGGGGCAGCATCGCCAATGCGCTGCTGTTCGAGGGGGATGCGCGGTCGCTGATCGAGAATGTGCTGGGCGGTGCGGGGGATGACAGCATCGCGGGCAATGCGGCGGGCAACACGCTGGAAGGCGGCGCGGGGGCGGACCGGCTGCAGGGCCTTGCCGGGGATGACAGCCTGGATGGCGGGCTGGGCGGGGACCGGATGATCGGCGGCGCGGGGGATGACCGCTACGTCCGCGACGATGTGGGGGACAAGGTGGTGGAAGCCGCGGGCCAGGGGACCGACCTGGTGGAGGCGTCGATCAGCACGGCATTGATGGCGCAGGTCGAGCATCTGACGTTGACCGGCACAGGCGCGCTGCGCGGCTTCGGCAATGCGCTGGACAACCGCATCGTTGGCAATGCCGGCAACAACGACCTGCGGGGTGCCGCGGGGGCGGATACGCTGGTGGGCGGCGATGGCCAGGACGTGCTGTCGGGCGATGCCGGCGCCGATGTCCTGACCGGCGGCGCGGGGCGGGATTGGTTCGTCTTCGCCACGGCGCCGGATGCGGGAGAGGTGGATGTCATCACCGATTTCACCGGCGGCCGCGGCGCGGCGGCGGACCGCATCCGGCTGGACGATGCCGCCTTCACGGCGCTCGAAGCCGTGGTGGGGACGAGGCTGACGGCCGGGCTGTTCGTGGCGAATGCCGGCGCCGTCGGCACGGCGGAGGCCATCATCCTGTATGACACCGCAACCGGCGCGCTGTTCTACGACGCCGATGCGGGCGGCGCGGGTGCTGCCATCCAATTCGCCACACTGGCCAACCTGGCGGCGTTGAAGGCGGCAGACTTCATCCTGGTGTGAGGGGCGGCGCGCTTACTCGAAGCGATTGCTGCGCGGGAAGCCCTGGGGCGGTTGCTTGCCGGCGCCGGCGCGGTTGCCGCGCCATTCGCGGGTGTCGGTTTCCTGGCGGAAGCCGGACCCGTATTTCCAGCGCATCCCGGCCTTGGCGGCGAAGACCTGCAGGTCCGCGAGGCCGCCATCCTTGTAGCCCTGCAACTGCACGCCGCGGCCGCGCGTCATCTCCGGCACCTGTTCGAGCGGGAAGACGAGCAGCTTCCGGTTCTCCCCGATCACCGCGACCATGTCGCCCTCGGCGGGCTTGCAGATGGCGGCTTCCTTGCCGGCATCGAGGACCAGCACCTGCTTGCCCGTGCGCTTCTCCGCGAGCAGGTCCTCCCCCTTCACCAGGAAGCCCTTGCCGTCCTGCCCCGCCACGATCCAGCGCTGGCCGTCCTTGTGGACGAACAGCGTCACCACATCGTCCTCATTCGTCAGGTCGAGCAGCAGGCGCACGGGCTGGCCGTCCCCGCGCCCGCGCGGCAGGCTATCCGCCTTGATGGTGAAGGCCTTGCCGTTGGTGGCGAAGACGACGATGCGGTCCGTCGTCTCCGCGTGCAAGGCGAGCTTCAGCGCATCGCCTTCCTTGAAGCGCAGTTCCGCATCGGCGGCGAGGTGGCCCTTCTGCGCGCGGATCCAGCCTTTTTCCGAGAGGATCACGGTGACGGGCTCGCGCTCGACAAAGGCGTTCTCGTCGATCTCGATCGCGGTCAGCGGCTGGCCGATCTCGGTGCGGCGCTTGCCGAGGGCGGTCTCCTCGCCGAACTTCTTCCGCGTCTCCTCGATCTCCTCGGCGATCGCCTTCCAGCGCTGCGCCTCGGAGCCGAGCAGGCCCTGCAGCTTCTTCTGTTCCTTCGAGAGCTTCGTATGCTCCCGCCGGATTTCCATCTCCTCCAGCTTGCGAAGGGCGCGCAGGCGCATGTCGAGGATGGCGTTGGCCTGGACATCGGTCAGCGAGAAGGTCGCCATCAGGGCTTCCTTCGGCTTGTCTTCCTCCCGCACGATGCGGATGACCTCATCGAGGTTGAGATAGACGATGAGGTAGCCGTCGAGGATCTCGATCCGGCGCGCGATGACGGAGAGGCGGTTCTCGGCGCGGCGGACGAGCACAATGTGGCGATGGTCCAGCCAGCAGCGCAGCACGTCCTTGATGCTCATCACGCGCGGCGTGCGGTCGGCATCCAGCACGTTCATGTTGAGCGGGAAGCGGGTTTCGAGCTGGGAGTGCCGATAGAGCGTCTCCATCAGCATCTTTGGCTCGACGGCGCGGGTCTTGGGCTCCAGCACCAGGCGAACGATGTCGGTGCTCTCATCCCGAACATCGGCGAGGAGGGGAAGCTTCTTCTCCTCCATCAATTGCGCGATCTGTTCGATCAGGCGGGACTTCTGGACCTGGTAGGGGATTTCCGTGACGACGATCTGCCAGGTGCCGTTCTTCAGCGGCTCCACCTTCCACTGCGCGCGCAGGCGAAAGCCGCCGCGGCCGGTGACATAGGCCTCCCGCATGCTCTCGGCGCTTTCGACGAGCAGGCCGCCGGTCGGGAAATCCGGCCCCTTCACATGGACGAGCAGGTCATCGACCGTGGCGTCGGGGTTGCGGATCAGCGTGATGGCGGCGGCGCACAGCTCTCCGGCATTGTGGGGCGGGATGGAAGTCGCCATGCCGACGGCGATGCCGGCCGCGCCATTGGCGAGAAGGTTCGGGAAGGCGGCGGCGAGGACGAGGGGTTCCTTCTCCTCCCCATCATAGGTGGCGCGGAAATCGACCGCGTTCTCCTCGATGCCTTCCAGCAGCGCCTGGGCCACGTCGGTGAGGCGGGCTTCGGTGTAGCGCATGGCGGCGGCGTTATCGCCGTCGATGTTCCCGAAGTTTCCCTGGCCTTCCACGAGGGGGTACCGGGCGGCGAATTCCTGGGCCTGGCGGACCAGCGCCTCATAGATCGAGCTGTCGCCATGGGGGTGGTACTTGCCCATCACGTCGCCGACGATGCGGGCGCATTTCTTGAACCCGGATGCGGGGTCCAGCTTCAATTGGTGCATGGCGTAGAGCAGCCGCCGATGCACCGGCTTCAGCCCATCGCGCACATCCGGCAGGGACCGGCTGACGATGGTGGACAGGGCATAGGCGAGGTAGCGCTCCGACAGGGCGTCGGCGAGCTTGGTCTCCCGCGTGTCGCCGCCCTCGGGCAACGGGGCCTTGATGTCATCCGGCATGGGGTGATTCGTGCTTCGTTCTCTCTGGCGCCGGTATAGCGGAGAGCCGGGCGCGTGTAGAGGGGGCGCGACGCGGTGCTGGGCGGGACAGACGCCGCTCAGGCCATCAGTGTGGCGACCCGGTCCACCAGCAGGTCCCGTGCCGCGGGCAGGCCCCGGTTGTGCACGCCGAAGACATCGCGAGCGAGGAAATGCCCGGTCAGGCGCAGCCCGGCCGCCCAATCCGCGGGGGTGGAAGGCCCCTGCCCCAGCAGGAATCGCGGCAATGGCAAAAGCCGGTCGCGCCATTCCCCAACCCCGGCCAGCGAGACGGCGCGGCCGCTGCGGGGGGAGACGAAGGAAAGATCCTCGGCGCTCCCGGTGATGGCGCAGCGCGTCAGGTCGAGGCCGTAGCCGAGTTCGGCCAGCAGATCAGCCTCCCATCGGATCAGATCAGGGATGGCAAGCTCCGTCCCGCGCGCCAGCGTCGCCACGAAGGCAACCAGGCCGTGGAAGATGCGGGGATGCGCTTCGCGTTCCGGCAACGCGCCCTCGGCCAGTGCGCAGGCCGCGCGCAGGGCGGCGAGCGCCAGAGGGTCCTCCATCGCCAGCGCCGCCGCGGGGTGGACCATCTCCGCGCTCATCGTCCCGAGTTGGTCGGAAAGCCGGGCGACCCAGCGGGCCTCCACCAGGTTGCCGGGCTGCCATAGCGCCGCCTGGCCGCGGGAGGCGCCACCCCGGGCGAGGCCGGCATGGCGGCCATGGTCCGCCGTCAGCAGCGTGACGACCGCGCCGCCTTCGCCATGCGGGCGGACATCGAGCACCACGGCGGGGGCGTCCCATTCCATGGCGTCAGGTCACGGCATCAGCCGGGATCGTCAAGCCCCAGCGCACGGATGCGCCCGCCTTCCTCATCCCAGCCGGCGCGTTCCTTGACGTTCACGAACAGATGCAGCCGGCGTTCCAGCAGTTTTTCGAGTTCAATCCGCGCGGACTGGCCGATCGCCTTGATCTTGCTGCCACCGTCGCCGATCAGGATCGCCTTCTGGGTGGCGCGGCCGACATAGATCGTGACGTCGATCCGCGCACTGCCGTCCTTGCGTTCCTGCCAGGATTCGGTTTCCACCGTGCAGTGGTGGGGCACTTCCTCATGCGTCTGGCGCAGCACCTGCTCTCGCACGATCTCGGCCGCCAGCATGCGCTGCGGCAGGTCCGAGAGGTCATCCTCCGGGAACAGCCAGGGGCCTTCGGGGACACGCCCGGCGAGCACGGCGCGGACGCGGTCCAGCCCCCGGCCCTTCAGCGCGCTGACCATGAAGGTCTCCGCGAAGGGGACGATGTCGTTCAATTCCTTGGCCAGCGGCAGCAGGCGCGTGGCCTCCACCAGATCGGCCTTGTTCAGCAGCAGCATCACCGCGCGGCGGCCGCGCTTCAGCTTCTCCGCGATGTCGCGCACCGCATCGGTCAGCCCGGCGCGGGCATCGACGATGAGGATGGCGAGGTCCGCATCCTGCGCGCCGCCCCAGGCGGCGGCGACCATGGCGCGGTCCAGCCGTCGGCGCGGGGCGAAGATGCCGGGGGTGTCCACCAGGATGATCTGGCTGCGGCCTTCCATCACCACGGCGCGGATGCGAAAGCGCGTGGTCTGCGGCTTCGGGGACACGATGGAGACCTTGGTGCCCGCGAGCGCGTTCACCAGGGTGGATTTTCCCGCATTCGGGGCGCCGACGATGGCCACCAACCCGCAGCGTGTGGGGCCCAACTCGGGGGTGGGCTCTGGCGCCGGCGGGGCCTGTTCAGTGTCGCTCATACCGCTCCCAATAGCACCAAAAGGCGCTCCGCGGCGGCCTGTTCGGCAGCGCGCTTGTTCTCACCCGTCGCTTCCGCGTCCTGCCCCGCCGCGATGGCCCGGACCGTGAAGGTCGGGCTGTGGGAGGGGCCGGTGTTGGAGACGGCAATATAGGCGGGAAGGCCGAGGCCGCGGCCCAGCGTCCATTCCTGCAACCGGCTTTTCGGAGAGGAAGGCGGGCGCACCGGCGCTTCGAGCTGCGCATCCCATTCCCGCCGGATCAGCGACCGCGCGGCGTCCAGCCCCCCATCGAGGTAGAGCGCGCCAAGCACGGCTTCCAGCGCATCCGCCAGCACGCTGGCCCGGCCGCGCACGCCGGCCTTTTCCTCATTCGGCGTGACGCGCAGCGCGGCGCCGATACCGAGGCTTTCCGCCACCGGCGCCAGCGCATCCTGCGCCACCAGCACGGCCAGGCGCTTGCCGAGGTCCCCTTCCCGTTCCTGCGGGAATCGTTCCGCCAGCCATTCCGCCATGATGAGCGCGAGCACGCGGTCACCGACGAATTCGAGGCGCTCATTCGAATCGAGCATCGACCGCCGCGGATCGGCGGCGGAGCGATGCGTCAATGCGTGAAGCCGCAATTCGGGGCGGGCGAAGCGGTGCGGCAGGCGGGCCGCGAGGACGGCGACAGGACCCGTGAAGGGCTCCGTCACTTCACGCCGCTGAACAAGCGGCTCCAGCGGATGGCGGTGGGCCAGGCCCAGATTTCCCACCAGCGGGCGGAGCCATCGACGGAGAAGAAGATGAATTCAGCGCGACCGACCAGGTTTTCCAGAGGCACGAAGCCGACCCCACTGGACCGCTGTTCGCGGCTGTCGAGGCTGTTGTCCCGGTTGTCGCCCATGGCGAAGACATGGCCGGCCGGCACCAGGAATTCGATCGTGTTGTCGTAGGGCTGGTCGTCCGACATCTCGAGGATGTTGTGGGTGCGCAGTTCCGTGGTGGCCGCCGTGGCGCCGAGGCCGAGCGGCAGGAATTCGCGATACTGGCGGACCACGAGTCGCGGACCATCACCCTCGACCGTATAGGGGCCGAGGAGTTCGCGCCGCACCACCGCGCCGTTCAGATACAGCACGCCGGCGCGGACCTGGATGCGGTCCCCGGGCAGGCCGACGATGCGCTTGATGTAATCCGTGGCGTTGTCCCGCGGCAGCTTGAACACCGCGACATCCCCCCGCTCCGGCAGGCTGCCGAAGATGCGGCCCTGGAACAGGTTGGGGCTGAAGGGCGCGGAATGCCTGGAATAGCCGTAGGAATACTTCGAGACGAAGAGGTAATCGCCGACCAGCAGCGTGGGGATCATGCTGCCGGAGGGGATGTTGAAGGGTTCGAACGCGACCGTGCGGATGCCGATCGCGATCAGCCCCGCATAGACGACAGTCTTGATGGACTCGAGCCAGCCGCCCGGCTTGTGCTTCACCATGGAGGGGATTTTCGCGGTCATCCTGTAGGGCGGGCCCAGGAGGCGGGCCCGACGCAATCGAGGCGATAGAGCGCGCCACCCCCTGCCCTGTCAAGGAAGCAGCCTGTTTGACGGCGGCGCGGTCACCCACCGCCCAGCGCGCGGGGCACGGGAACGCCGGAGATCATCACCATCGCCTGGGCGTAGGGATACTCATCCGTCATCGTCAGTGCGACGTGGGAGAGGTAGCCGGCCGGCGTGATGGCGGCGAGCCGGGCCGCGGCGCCCCCCGTCATGCGCAAGGTCGGCTGGCCGGAGGACAGGTTCACCACGCCGAGGTCGCGCCAGAAGACGCCGGCGCGAAAGCCGGTGCCGAGCGCCTTGGACGCCGCCTCCTTGGCCGCGAATCGCTTGGCGTAGGTGGCGGCGCGGATCTTCTCCGTGCGCTTTTCCGCCTTGGCGCGCTCGGCCGGGGTGAAGATGCGGTCGAGGAAACGGTCGCCATGCTTCGCGATCACGGCCTCGATCCGGCGGATGTCGATGAGGTCGCTGCCGAGGCCGATGATCATGAAGTCCTGGTTTCCTTGAATGGACGCCGGCAGGCTTTCAGCCGCGAGACCGGTCCGCCTGCTCGACGGATTGCAGCGCGCGGAGGGCGGCGATGATGTTGCCGAGGTGGCGCAAATCATGCACCTCCACATCCACCGCGATTTCCTGGAAATCCGGGCCGCGATGGACGATGCGCATGTTCTCGATCGCGCCATCCTGGCGGGCGATCGCGTCCGTGACGGCAGACAGCGCGCCACGGTCATTCGCCGTCACCACCTCGATCCGCCCCACATGGCCCGCCCCGGCGCCGCCGGCATAGTCCCAGTCGATATCGAGGAAGCGTTCCGGCGCCTCCGCGAAGGCGGAGAGGTTGGGGCAATCATTCTTGTGGACCGTGACGCCCTTGCCGGTGGTGACGATGCCGACGACGCGATCCCCGGGCACGGGGTGGCAGCAGCCGGCGAAGCTGACAGGCGTGCCGGCGACAAGGCCCGTGACACCCATCGCGACATCCCGCCGCTGGCCCGGCTTGCCCTGGGAGCCCGGCAGCACGCGGGTGCGGCTGCGGGCAATCGGCATCACCTCCGCCGCGCGGGGTGGGCCGCGCAATTCGGGGTAGAGCGCGTGCAGCACATCCTTGGCGGAGATCGCGCCGCCGGCGACGACGATGCAGAGTTCCTCGAAATTCGACTGCTTGAGCACCTTCAGCGCGGGCTCGATCAGCTTTTCCGTGAATTCCAGGCCTTCCTGGCGGAAGGCCCGGGCGATGGCGGCGCGGCCTTCCTGCTGCTGCTGCTTGCGCTGTTCGGCGTGGACGAAGCGGCGGATGCGGGCGCGCGCCTTGCCGGTGACGACGAAGCGATCCCATTGCGGGTTCGGCGTGCCGCCGCGGGCGGTGATGATCTCGACCTGGTCGCCATTTTCCAGCGGCGTGCGCAGCGGCTTGATCTGGCCGTTGATCTTGGCGCCGACGCATTGGTCGCCGACCTGGCTATGCACCTGGTAGGCGAAATCGACGCAGGTGGACCCGCGCGGCAGGGCGATGAGGTCCCCCTTCGGCGTGAAGCAGAAGACCTGGTCGCGGTGCAGTTCGAGCCGCGTGGCGTCAAGGAATTCCTGCGGCTCGGCCGCCTGTTCGAGGATATCGAGCAGCGCCTTCACCCAGGGGAATTTCCCGCTGTCGCGCGCGACCTGGCCGCCCTGCTTGTAGATCCAGTGCGCGGCGACGCCGTATTCGCCGACGTCATGCATCTCCCGCGTGCGGATCTGCACCTCGATCTTGGCGTTGCGCTTGTCCGGCACCGTGACGCCGGTGTGGATGGACTGGTAGCCGTTGGGCTTGGGGGTGGAGATGTAGTCCTTGAAGCGGCCAGGGACGACGCGATAGGCCGAATGCACGGCACCCAGCGCCGCGTAGCAGGCGTGCCTGTCCGGCACGATCACGCGGAAGGCCATGATGTCCGAGAGCTGCTCGAACTCCACCTTCTTGCCGTGCATCTTCAGCCAGATCGAATAGGGCGATTTCTCCCGCCCCGTCAGTTCCAGCACCTCGACCTGCGCGTCATCCAGCACGCGCCGGAGGTCACCCCGGATTTCCTCGATCAGATCGGCGCCCTGGCCGTAGAGGAAGGACCGGCGGGCGGCGATGGTCTGGAAGGCATCCGGGTCGAGTTCCCGGAAGGACAGCGTCTCCAGCTCCGTCTTCAGCGCATCCATGCCGATGCGCTCCGCGAGCGGGGCGAAGATGTCCATGGTCTCCCGCGCCGTCTTGCGGCGACGGGCTTCCTGCGGGACGAAATGCAGCGTCCGCATGTTGTGCAGGCGATCCGCGAGCTTCACCAGAAGAACGCGAATATCCTCGCTCATCGCGAGGACAAGCTTACGAAAATTCTCCGCCTGCTTGGTGCGTTCGGATTGCAGTTCGAGCCGCGTCAGCTTGGTGACGCCATCCACCAGCCGGGCCACTTCCTTGCCGAAGCGCTTCTCGAGGTCGGCGAGGCCGGTCTTGGTATCCTCCGCTACGTCATGCAGCAGGGCGGTGACGACGGAGGCGCTGTCCAGCCGGTACTGCGCGAGGATCCGGGCGACGGCGATGGGATGGGTGATGTAGGGATCGCCATTGTCGCGAAGCTGGCCGGCATGGGCGGCCTTGGCGACGTCATAGGCGGCGATGATGGTGGGGACGTCGGCGCGCGGGTCATACGCCGCGACATCGCGGGCCAGATCCTGCCCGATGGTGTCCACGGGCTTCTGGTCTGCAGCACCGGTGGGCGGGCCATCCGGCGCGAAGGCTGGATGGAGGAGCGCTGGGCGGTCGGGTCCGGGCGTGTTCATGCCCGGCCCTGCGGGGGTCGCGCCCCCCGGGCCGTCGGCGTCATCGCGGGGGGCTGGCCCCCGCGACGAGGCCCGGCTTTCAGCGCTTTCCGCCGCCGAGTTCGGCGGCGATGGCGGCCTCGATATCGTCGGGCGAGAGGTCCTCGAGGCCGATGCCGTCGCCGGTCGGCTCCTCGTTCACGTCCATCACGCCGAAGATGTTTTCATCCGTCGCGATCAGGTCGAGCACTTCTTCCTCGGCCGGCTCCGGCTCCGGCGCGCGCTGCAGGGACTTCACGAGGTCCGCTTCCAGCATGCCGAGATCGACGGTGGCGTCGGCGATTTCGCGGAGCGCGACGACGGGGTTCTTGTCGTTGTCCCGCTCGATGGTCAGTTCCTCGCCACGGCTGATGTTGCGGGCGCGCTGCGCCGCATGCAGAACCAGCTCGAAGCGGTTGGGTACCCGAAGGATGCAATCCTCAACCGTCACGCGCGCCATGGCGGCTCCAATCCCGATGCTGGCGGGGACAGTCGGGGGTTGCCGGACGCGGACGCGCCAGGACACCCCTCCCCACCTGTGGTGAACCCTCCATGTAGCCAGCGGGGGGCCGGAAGGCAAGGCGCCGCCTGGAAGGCACGGCAAGAAGCGATCACGGCATCGGCCGCGCGCCCTCCGCGCCGCTGGCGGCCAGCAGCGCCGCCGCGCTCCGCCCCAGCGTGGGGTGGACCCAATGGGGGGCGATGTCGCACAGCGGTGCGAGGACGAAGGCGCGGTCCTGCATGCGGGGATGCGGCAGGACCGGGTCCGGCGCCACGCGGTGCAGCCCCCCCATCGCGATGATGTCGAGGTCGAGCGTCCGCGGTGCGTTGGGATAAGGGCGGACGCGGCCGAAGCGGTCCTCGATCGCCTGCAATGCCGCCAGCAGCCAGGCCGGGTCAGGCGCCGGCGCGCCGCATAATGGGGTGACCAGCGCCACGCCATTGACGTAGTCCGGCACCCCCGGCGTCGGCGGGACCGGGGTGGTGGCGAACCAGCGGGACAGCGCCGCGAGACGAAGCCCCGGCAGCGCATCCAGCGCCACGGCGGCGCGCTGGCAGGTGGTGCGGGCATCCCTGCCATCTGGCCCGGGCAGGTTGGCGCCGAGAGCGATCAGGATCATCGCCGGCGCCGACGGTCGGGGCTTGCTGGCAAGCGGCGCAAAGCCGGGTAGGATGGCCCGTCATTTGAGCGAGAGATCAGCCTATGCATTTCGATTCCCAGGAGAGGCTCGGCGTTTTCATTGACGGGACGCATCTCTACGCCGCTTCCCGCAACCTCGGCTTCGATGTCGACTACAAGGCCCTGCTCGGCTTCTTCCGCCGCCAGGGCAAACTGCTGCGGGCCTCCTACTACACCGCGCTGCTGGAGAATGACGACTATTCCCCCCTGCGGCCGCTGGTCGATTGGCTCGGCTACAACGGCTATTCCGTCATCACCAAGCCGGCGCGGGAATTCACCGACGCCACCGGGCGGCGCCGGGTGAAGGGCAATATCGAGATCGAGATGGCCGTCGATGTCATGACGCTGGCGCCGCGGCTGGACCATGCCGTGCTGATTGCCGGCGATGGCGACCTGCGGCGGATGGTGGAGGCGGTGCAGCAGCAGGGGCTGCGCGTCACGGTCATGTCCTCCATCCGCACCCAGCCGGCGATGGTCTCGGACGATCTGCGCCGGCAATGCGACCAGTTCATCGACCTGTCGGACCTGGCCCCTGACATCACCCGCCGCCAGGTGGAACCGCGGCCGCGCATGGCTCAGGCGACGCGCCCGGCTGAGCGCCCCACGGATCGTCCCACGGATCGTCCCCGGGCGACGCCGGCCGAGCCGTTCCGCGACACGGTGGCGGACCTGCCGGAGTGAGCGCCCCGGCGGCGGAGGGTCGCG
>CANJXD010000106.1 GCA_947478535.1 Acetobacteraceae bacterium | reverse complement strand
CTATCGGCCTCGGCGCGGGCTGGCTTCAGTGTCTCCCACTCCTCATGCAGGGCCACGCTGCCGGGGATGCCGACCTGTGGCGCATCCCAGCCCGCGAAACGGGACATCCAGATGGCATCGCCCCACATGAGGTGGCTGAGCGTCGCGTGGATGGACCCGAAGAAGGCCCCGCGCGGCGCCCGGCGCGCTTCATCGTCCAGCCGGTCTGCGGCGGCGTAGATGCGCCGGTTCATCTCGGCATTATAGGCCGCCATCATGCGGCACCAGGCGGGATCCATCATGCAACGGCCTTCCAGAAGAACACGGTATCGCAGGGCGTGAGGTCCGCATTCAGCGCATAGCCAGGGATCACGCCAGCCTTGGTCCAGCCGGTATCGCGGTACAGCGCCTCCGCCGCGTCGCCCTTCCGCGTATCCAGCACCAGCAGCCGCCGGCCGATGCCGCGGGCCGTCTGTTCCACCCGCCGCATCAGCGCCCGCGCCACGCCCTGCCGGCGATGGGCGGGGGAGACCAGCAGCTTCACGACCTCCGCGCGGTGCGGCTGGTTCGGCGGCATGTCGAGCACCAGTTGCACCGTGCCGACCAGCACGCCATCCAGCCAGGCCACCAGCAGCACCCGCTTGGCGAGCGCCACATCGGACGACACGCGCTTCCAGAAATCCCGCGCCACGCTTGGCGCGAGCGGTGGCAGGTAGGACACGCTCGCCCCCGCCGCGACGCAATCGATCAGCAACGAGGCAAGGCCGCGTTCCGCGCTCGCCGCCGCGGCAGCGTCGAGGGCCTCCACCATCAGCCCGCGCAACGGCTTGGTGTAGCGGAATTCGAGGCTGTTCGAGATGTCATCGAGGATGCGGATCGAGCCCTGCCGCACGAAGCCACGCTTTTCGTAGAAGCGGTGCGCTGCCTCGAAGCGCGTATCCGTCCAGAGCACAAGGCGATACGCGCCGGCCGCGCGGGCATGGCCCTCGGCGGCCGCCATCAAGTCATGCGCGAGGCCGGTGCCGCGCGCCGAGGCGGCCACATAGACCTTGCAGATCTCCCAGGCGCCGTCCTGGTTCATCGGCCGCGTCGCTGCCATGCCGATGACGCGGCCCGCCTCCTCCGCCACCCAGAGCGCGCCGCCGGCCCTGCCGAAATAGGTGGCCAGCGCGCGCAGTTCCGGCACTTCTCCATCCACATCCAGGATGCAGTTGGGGAATTCAGCCCAGCAGGCGCCGATCAGCGCGATGAAGCCAGCGGCATCCTCATCGCGCCCAGGGCGCAGAAGCCCCCCCGACGACCGGCCCGTCACGACATGCCTTTGCAGAACTCCTGGATGCGGCGGCAGGCTTCGCGCAGGCTGTCCGTGTCCGTGGCGTAGGAAATGCGGACATAGGGGCTCATGCCATAGGCCGCGCCCTGCACCAGCGCGACATGCTGTTCCTCGATCAGCGCCAGGGCGAAATCCGTGTCGCTGTCGATCTTCCGCCCACCCTTGCTGGTCTTGCCGAAGCAGCCGGCGACGTTCGGGAAGACGTAGAAGGCACCTTCCGGCTTGTGGCAGCTGATGCCAGGGGCCGCGTTCAGCATGTCCACGACCAGGTCGCGGCGCTGCTTGTAGAGCTCGGCCCGTTCCTTGACGAAATCCTGCGGGCCATCCAGCGCCGCGATCGCCGCCGCCTGGCCCACCGTGCTGATGCCGCTGGTGAGCTGGCTCTGCATGTTCACCATCGCCGCGATCAGTGGCTTCGGGCCACCGCAGAAGCCGACGCGCCAGCCCGTCATCGCATAGGTCTTGGAGACACCGTTGACCGTCAGCACGCGGTCCTTCAGGCGGGGCTCGACTTCCGCGATCGTGCAGAATTCGAAACCGTCATAGACTAGGTGCTCATACATGTCGTCCGTCAGGATCCAGACATGCGGGTGCTTCAGCATCACCGCCGCCAGCGCCTGCATCTCCGCGCGCGAACAGGCCGCGCCGGTCGGGTTGTTGGGGAAGTTCAGGAACAGCCACTTCGTCTTCGGCGTGATCGCCGCGTCCAGATCCTCCGGCCGCAGCTTGAAGCCGTTGTTCTGCGGGCAGTTGACCAACACGGGCGTTGCCGTCGCAAGCTTCGCCATATCGGCGTAGGAGATCCAATAGGGCGCGGGGATCAGCACCTCATCCCCCGGGTCGCAGGTGCCCAGCAGCGCGTTCATGATGACCTGCTTGCCACCATTCGAGATCATGATCTCGTCCAGCGCGTAATCCAGGTTGTTGTCGCGCTTGAACTTGCGCTGCACGGCTTCCCGCAGCGCCTTGGTGCCTTCCTGCGGCGGGTACTTCGTATCGCCGGCCAGCGCCGCCTTGTGCGCGGCCTCGATGGCGTGGAGGGGTGTCTCGAAGTCCGGCTCGCCGATCGCCAGGCTGATGACCTTGATGCCCTTGGCGGACAATTCGCGCGCCTTCGCTGTCATCACGGCGGACGCCGAAAGCGCGATGTCATTCAGGCGGCTGGCAAGGGCGGGCATGGTCCGGTGTTCTCCTGGCGTAGGCGGGCAACCTAGTCCCGCACGCGCCGCCGCTCAATCCGCTGGGCGCTCCATCAGCCAGTCGAAGGGGCCTTCCCCGGTCACGGCGAAGCCATGGCGTTCCCAGAAGCGGCGCGCGGGGCTGTCCTTCAACACCTCGATCCGCCAGGCCCGGCCGGGGTGACGGGCGCGCAGCGCGGCGACGATCGCAGCGCCAAGCCCCAGCCCCTGCAGGGCAGGCTCGATATAAAGGCTGTGGAGTTCGAGGGTGTCGCCTGCCTCATCGACCCCGGCGGAGGCGACCAGCGCGCCATCGCGCTCGATGGCCAGCAGGCCGCCGGCCTCGAAATGCGCGCGCATCCGGGCGCGGCGGCGGGCGGGGTCGAAGCGGCCGATGCGTTCCAGATGCTCGCGCATCGTCCGGACCGAAAGGTCCAGCACCGCCTCGAAATCCGCCTCCGTCACGGGACGGAAGCGGAGATCGGCGGTCACGTCACTTCAGGCCGGCGCAGAAGTCCTGGATGCGGGTGCAGGCCTCGACCAGCGTTGCGTCGTCGGTGGCATAGCTGATGCGGAAATGGCCGGGGAACATGAAGGCGCTGCCATGCACCGCCGCCACGCCGGTCTCCTCCAGCAGGGCCACGACGAAATCTTCGTCCGTGGCGATCTTGTTCCCGCCGGCGCTGGTCTTGCCGAGGCAGCCGAAGACCGAGGGGAAGACGTAGAAGGCGCCTTCGGGCTTGTGGCAGCGGATGCCCGGAGCCGCGTTCATCATGTCCACCACCAGGTCGCGGCGCCGCTTATAGGCGGTGCGCATCTCGTCGATGAAATCCTCGGGCCCATCCAGCGCGGCCAGCGCCGCGGCCTGGCTGATGCTGCTGGTGCCCGAGGTGCTCTGGCCCTGCAGCTTGTCCATCGCCTTGATGAGCTGCTTCGGAGCGCCTGCGAAACCGATGCGCCAGCCGGTCATCGCATAGGCCTTGGAGCAGCCATTCATGGTGATGGTGCGCTCACGCAGCCCGGGCTCCACCTCCACCACCGTGGCGGCCTTGAAGCCGTCATAGGTCAGCTTGTCGTAGATGTCGTCGGTGAAGACCCAGACATCGGGGTGGCGCATCAGCACATCGGTGAGCTGCTTCATCTCCGCCGCGTTGTAGGCCGCCCCGGTCGGGTTGGAAGGGTTGTTCAGGATCACCCACTTGGTCTTGGGCGTTATGGCGGCTTCCAGCTGCTCGCCGGTGATCTTGAACCCCTGGTTCTGGCCGGCCGGCACGATCACCGGCGTGCCTTCGGCCAGCGCCACGATATCGGGGTAGCTGACCCAGCAGGGGCCGGGGATGATGGCCTCGTCACCGGCCTGGATCGTGGCCAGCAGCGCGTTGAAGATCACCTGCTTGCCGCCGGTGCACACGATGATCTCGTCCGGCGCGTAATCGAGGCCGGAATCGCGCTTGAACTTGCGGCTCACCGCCTGGCGCAGCGCCATGGTGCCGAGGTTGTCGGTATACTTGGTATCGCCTGCCTCGATGGCCGCGATCGCCGCATCCTTGATGTGGCGGGGCGTGTCGAAATCCGGCTCGCCGACGCTGAGGCTGATGATGTCGCGGCCTGCGGCCTTGAGGGCGCGCGCCTTGGCGGTAATCGCCATGGTCTGCGAGGGGGAAATGCGCTCGAGGCGATCGGCGATGAGGTTCATGACTGTGTCCGGCGTCCCTGCCCTGCCCTGCCCCGTCCGGGGCGGCGGCCGCTTCCTACCGCCGGGAAGCCTGATCGTCCACCGCCGGAGCGGGATTTCCGGTGAACAGGCGCGCTAATCCAGCCGCAGCGGGCGGTAGCCCTGGAAGGTGAAGCCCTTCTCCGCCATGCAGTTGCGCCGCCAGCCATCCCGCTGGCCGCGGGCCATGTCCACCCAGCCGAAGCGGGGGGGAATATACCGCTCCACCGTGCGGCAGCGCTCCGTCCCGCCATCGCGCCAGCATTGGCGGTCCCGCTCCATCCGGCCGCCCTCGACAATCTGCCACACCATTTGGGGCGGCACCGCGACATCGGCCTCAGAGGTGCAGGCGGTGTTGGTGGCATCGGCCTCCGCCTCCGTCGCGCCAGGGCGGGACCAGCGCTCCGCACAACCCGCGAGGAGGAGGAGAAGAACAACAAGACCGGAGGCGATGGAGCGGCGCATGCGGGCACAATGCCACGCCCTGATGGAAAAATCAGGGCAGGCGCTACCGGCGAGAAAACCGTAGGGCGAGCCCGAGGCCGAGCGTCGCCACCGCGAGGAACAGGCTGGCGAGCGCGTACAGCTCCGGCGTCAGCCCGAGCCTGACGGCAGAGAAGATCACCATCGGCAGGGTCGTGCCGCCAGGGCCTGAGGTGAAGGAGGCGATGACGAGGTCATCGAGCGAGAGCGTGAAGGCCAGCAGCCACCCCGCCGCGATACCCGGTGCGATCAATGGCAGCGTGACCTGCCGGAACACCCCCCAGGGCCGGGCCCCAAGGTCCATCGCCGCGTCTTCCAACGTGCGGTCGAAATCCGCGAGGCGCGACTGCACGACGACGGCGACATAGGCGGCGCCCACCGTCGCATGCGCGATCGCGACCGTGTCCGCGCCCCGCCCGGCGGGAAAGCCGAAGACCTGTTCGAGGGCGACGAACAGCAGCAGCAGCGAAATGCCCGTGATCACTTCCGGCATCACCAGTGGCGCCGCCATCACCCCGGCGAAGGCCGCCCGCCCGCGGAATCGGCCGAATCGCGCCAGGGCGAAGCCGGCGGCGGTGCCCAGCAGGGTCGCCATGCTCGCGGAGATCGCGGCGATCCGCAGCGACAGGCCGAAGGCCTCCATCAGCGCCTCGTTCCGCCACAGCGCGGCATACCAGCGGAAGGAAAAGCCGGTGAATTCCGTCACCATCCGGCTGTCATTGAAGGAAAACAGCACCATCAGCAGGATCGGCAGATAGAGAAAGCCGAAGCCAAGGCCGAGCGGCACGACCAGGCGCCAGCGGCCGCGCGCTTGGCGGGGCATCACGCCTCCTCCACCGCGCGCCGGCGCTGGAACAGGATGATGGGCAGCACCAGCGCCGCCAGCAGCAGCACCGAAAGCGCCGAGGCCAGGGGCCAGTCCCGGTTCTGGAAGAACTCCGTCCAGACCACGCGGCCAAGCAGTTGCGCTTCCGGCCCACCAAGCAACTCGGGGATGACGAACTCCCCCGCCGCCGGGATGAACACCAGCAGCGATCCCGCGACGATCCCGGGCAAGGACAGCGGCAGCGTAACGCGCAGGAACACCTGCCAGGGCCGCGCGCCGAGATCGGCCGCGGCTTCGCGCAGCAACGGGTCAAGCCGGCCGAGCGTGGCGTAGAGCGGCAGGATCATGAAGGGCAGGTAGCAATAGACCATGCCCACCAGCATCGCCGCATCCGTGTAGAGCAGGCGCCAGGGCTCCTCGATCACGCCGAGCCGCAGCGCCCAGGCGTTGATCCAGCCCTGGTCCTGCAGGATGCCGATCCAGGCCGTGATGCGCAGCAGGAACGAGGTCCAGAACGGCAGGATCACCAGCGCCAGCAGCCCCGCCCGCCAGCCCTCCGGCGCGCGCGCGATGGCGAGCGCCATGGGGTAGCCGAGGGCAAGGCAGAAGCAGACAGTCAAGGCCGCCACGCGCAGGCTTCGCCACGCCGCCTCGATATAGAAGGCGTCCTCGAAGATCAGGGCGAAACTGGCGAAGTTCGGCGCGAGGACCAGGTCGCCCTCGGGCGAGCGGATGATCGGCGGCAGATAGGGCGGCATCGTCTCCGCCGCCTCGCCGAAGGCAATCCAGAGGATGATGGCGAAGGGCAGCAGGAAGAAGGCGCCCATCCACGCCCAGACCGGCACCAACAGCGCCACGCGCCGCGCCGTCATCGCGCCAGGACCAGGGTGGCACGCCCATCCCAGGCAACCGTGACCGGCGCGCCGCGTTCGAAGGACCGCCATTCAGCGGGGGGCACAACGACGCGCAGCACCGCGCCACTGGGCAGGGCGACATGGATCGTGAAGCGGTCCCCCGCATAGGCGATCTCGCGGACCGTCCCGACCAGCGTGTTCTCCGCCGGCGCGGCATCCCCCAGGGGAAGGACCCGCATCCGTTCCGGCCGCACCGCGACCTGCAATGGCGCATCGGGCGTCGCGCCGCGCCAATCCTCCGCCACGATGCCGACCGGTGCATCGGGGTTCGCCATGTGCCGCCCCGCCGCATCGAGGTGACCCGGAAGGATATTGGCGCCGCCAAGGAATTCCGCGCTCAGGCGACTATTGGGGTGTTCATACACCTCATCCGGCGTGCCGACCTGCACGATGGCACCGCGATCCATCACCGCCAGGCGCGTCGCCATCGTCAGCGCTTCCTCCTGGTCATGCGTCACGATGATGAAGGTTGTGCCGCTGCGCTTCTGGATGTTGACGAGTTCGAACTGCATCGCCTGGCGCAGGTTGCGGTCCAGCGCCGAGAGCGGTTCGTCCAGCAGCAGCAGCTTCGGCGCCTTCGCCAAGGCGCGGGCAAGCGCCACGCGGGCGCGCTGGCCGCCGGACAGCGCCTGCGGCCGACGCGCGCCGAAGCCCTCCAGCCGCACCAGGGCCAGCATTTCCGCCACACGGTCGTGGATGCGCGCGGCCGGTGCGCCCTCCTGGCGCAGTCCGAAGCCGATGTTCTGCGCCACCGTCATGTGCGGAAACAGCGCATAGGACTGGAACATCATGTTGACCGGCCGCGCATGGGCCGGCACGGCGCCGATATCCTGGCCATCCAACACGATGCGTCCACCATCGGGCCGGTCCAACCCAGCAAGGCAGCGCAGCAGCGTCGATTTGCCAGACCCGGAAGCGCCGAGCAGCGCGAAGAACTCGCCCCGTCCGATCGCCAGATCCACCCCATCCAGCGCCACAAAACTGCCGAACCGGCGGGAAAGCCCCTCGATCCGCAGCAATGGCGTGGGATCGCCCCCATCCATCACCAGCCTGCTCGTCAACGGCCCGCCTTGAATCGCGCCCAGACGCGGTTGCGCGCCCGTTCCGCCGCCTGCGCGACGGGGCCGATGGTGAAGAAGCGGGCGCGCAGACCATCGGTCGGGAAAATGCTCGGATTGCCGGCGATCTCTGCGGCGACCAGCGCGCGGCTGGCGGCGATGCCGTTGGGGTAGCCGACATGGGTGGTGATCGCCGCCATCACATCCGGCTGGAGGAGGAAGTTGATGAAGGCGTGCGCCGCCTCCGGGTTCGGCGCATCGGCCGGAATCGCCAGCAGGTCGAACCACAGCTGCGCGCCTTCCAGCGGCGCCACATACTGCACCACGACGCCGCGCTTCGCTTCATCGGCCCGCGAGGCCGCCTGGATGACATCGCCGGAATAGGCGAAGGCGAGGCAGGACTGCCCACCCGCCAGCGCATCGATCGTGCCGCCGGTGGAGAAATTGCGGATGAAGGGCCGGATGGCCAGCAGCGCGCGCTCCACCTCCCGCAGATCATCGGGGCTGGTGCTGTTCGGGTCCTTGCCGAGGTAGCGAAGGATCATCGGGATCACGTCGGCGGCGCTGTCCATCATCGTGATGCCGCAGCGCGCGATCCGCCGCGCATGGGCGGGGTCCATCAACAGACGCAGGCTGTCCATCGGCGCATCGGGTGCCAGCGCGCGGATGCGATCGGCATTGATGCCGAGGCCGATGGTCCCCCACAGATACAGCGCGCCAAAGCGGTTGCCGGGGTCGGCGCTGGCGACTTCCCGCTGCAGGGCGGCATCGAGATTGGCGAGGTTCGGCGCCAAGCCCCGGTCCAGCGGCCGGAAGGCACCCGCGCGGGCGAGGCGGGAGAAGGTGGGCTCGCTGGTCGGCACGACGATGTCGTAGCCGGACCTGCCGGCGGAAAGCCGGCCCTCCAGCGTCTCCAGACTGTCGTAGATGTCGTAGCGCACGCGGATCCCGGTTTCCCGCGTGAAGCGCTGGACCATGTAGGGGTCGATGTAGTCGTTCCAGTTGAAGACATTCACCACCCGCTCCTGCGCCCACGCCGGGATGGCGGCGCAGAGCGTGAACAGCAGCGCCGCCAGCCAGGCGCGACGACGGATCATCAGCATGCGGGTCACGGTCCATGCTCCGGAGAGGGTTTGGCGGCCAGGGTTTTGAGGATCGTATCATGGCCGCGGTACGCCGCACCCCGCCACGGCCAATATTTGAAATAGGTTTTTTGTCTTGACTTGATCCTATTTTCCTTGGTATCCAGCCCAACGACACGGGGTTCACTGCGCCCCGAGCCCGGCGCCACCGCCCGCGGCAACCCCGGCCATCGTCCACCCATCCATCATGAAGACGGCCTTCCCCCTGGCAGACCGCCCGGTGGGAGTTCCGCCTGCGCGCAGGAACCACATCCTGAACGTCGGCCCGAACGATCGGATGAAAAGCCTATTTCTACTCCCCAACCGGGGCGCAAGCAGACGCGCCCCGCCCTTCCGCGCGTCTGAACGGAGCCCCCCGATGCCCTTCGTCAACACCGCCCTGACATCCCTGGTCACCAACAGCGGCTTCTCGCTGTGGCTGTACCGCACCACCGATACCCGAGCGACCGTGCTGGTCGCGGGGTACTTCACCCCCGCAGCGGCGCGGCTGGTCGCCGGTGATCTCATCATCGTGCAAGCCGCCGATTCGGTTTCCGTCATCCCGGTCCGCATCAGCGCCCAGGTCGCCGCGGGCGTCGTCATCGACACTACCGCCGCGCCCTTCCGCGTGGATCGCCAGTCGGCGCAACGCTTCTCCGTCATGCAGGCGGCCTCGGCCCTGGTGCAGACGATCGTACTGGCGCCGCTGGCCGCCGGGCTCGTCTCCAACGGCGTGGTGCAGGCGAGTGCGTCCGTGGTGGGGCCGGTCGCGCAGGTCAGCTTCAGCATCAACGATGCGTCCGGCGCGGTCATCCGCGGCCCGCAACTCGCGACCGTCTCGGGCGGCACGGCCTCCGCCACCCTGGCCGCGCCGCCGGTCGGCACCGGGTATCGCATGCGCGTGCAGGCCACGCTCGATACGGCGGTGGCCGATACCTCCGCGCCCTTCGCCGTCACCGCCCCCTTCAGCCTGCTCGTGCAGGGTGGCTCGTTCCTGCTCGCCCAGGATGGCGGGCGGCTGTTTCTCTGATCGACGTGCCCCGAACCGGAAACCAGGACAGGACCCCCAATGCCCGATACCAGGATCACTGATCTGCCGGCGGCTTCCGCGCTGGTGGCGGCAGACATCGCGCCCGTCGTGCAGGGCAGTGGCACCGCTGCCCAGACGCGGCGCGCCACCTTCGCGCAGATCACCGCCGGCGTGCACGCCGAGCGCATGTTCCATGTCCGCGACTTCGGCGCCATCGGTAACGGCACCACCGACGACACCGCCGCCATCCAGGCCGCGATCAACGCGGCCTCCGCCGCCGGCGGCGGCATCGTCAGGCTGGGGCCGAAGCGATACCGCGTGACCAGCGCCGATATCACGGTGCTCGAGAATGTCTGCCTCGAAGGCCCCGCCTTCTTCCCCGGCGGGCAGCGCGCCGCGGCGGATTACCGCAGCATTCCCGGCACGCTGATCGTCGCCTCCACCCGCACCATCCAGGTCATGCGTGCTGCCACGCTGCGAGGGGTGACGCTGATGCGCGATGGGCTCGGCGCGCCCCCCACCACGATGCGCGCCGGCGTCACGCTGCGCACCGGCATGGCCGGCACCGCCATCACGATCGGCGACGGTTCCGGCACGCACCACGACGCACTGCTGGAAGACCTGCTGATCCTCGGCTTCGACGTGGCGGTGCGGTCCGACAACAGCCAGCGCCTGACCATGCGGCGCGTGCGGGGTGACAACCGCAACGGCATCTACCTGACCCGAACCTACGACATCACCCGCATCCACGAAGTGCATTTCTGGCCCTTCCTGACGGGCAATATCAGCGGCGTCTCCATCGCCCAGTCCACCATCAGCGGTGTCGCCAACAATGGCAGCGGGCTGATCCGCATCACCACCTCCGCGGCGCACAACCTGCTCACGGGCGATGTCGTGAACATCACTGGTGTCGGTGGCGTCACTGCGGCGAATGGTCGCTTCACCGCGACGCTGGTGGATGCCACCCGCATCGACCTCCAGGCCACCACCTTCGCCGGTAGCTGGAGCGGCGGCGGCACGCTGAGCACCTGGAACAACCGCCGCGCCGGCACCGCCTTCCGGGTGGAGGACAGCGACGTCGCGGAATTCGTGAACTGCTTCTGCTACGGCTACGATACCGGCTTCGATATCGGCACCGGCGCGCAGTCCATCCAGTTGCACAATTGCAGCGTCGACGACCTGCTCTCGCTGAAGGACCCTCAGACGGTCGGCGCCACCATCCGGGGCACCGCCTTCCGCACCAAATGGGTCGGCGGCTTCATCAGCAGCATGGCCACCGCCATCCGCGTCAACTCCACCTCCCCCAACCAGGGTGACAACCAGTTCGTCGGCGTGATGGTGGGCGGGGACGGTGCGGGGCGCGCCGTCGAAGTGCTGGATGGCGGGCTGACGCTGGTCGCTTGCGACCTGCCGGCGGCGCGGGTCTATCTGGCCACGGCCGGGGACAGTCTCTCCGTCGTCGCCTCCGACACCCGCACCGCGACCTTCGAGGCACAGAGCAACGCCGATCTCAGCCGCATCGTGCTGGTCGGCAACCGGCTGCAGGCGCTGGGCTCCACGCCCGACCAGGAACGCGCCCTGCTGCGCCGGCGCTCCGCCTCCCTCGGCGGCGAGTTGGACGTGGAGAACCAGGACGCCACCGTCACCTATGCCCTGGGCATCGGGGCCGGGACACTGGCGCCGCTGGAGATCGCGGGCGATGCCACGGCGAACCCGAATGGCAGCGTGGTCTTCGGCGCCGCCAGCGCGATGACGCAGCCGATGACGGTCACGCTGCGCCGGCGCTCCGCCAGCCCGGCAGCCGGAGATACCGTGGGGCGCGTGGCCTTTGCGGGCAACAACGCGGCCGGGGCCGAAACCGCTTTCGCCCGCGCCGCCGGGATCAGCGAGGCAGTGACCACCGGCACCGAGACCGGCGCCTTCGTCATCGAAACCCGGTCCGGCGGCACGCTGGCGGAGCGCCTTCGCGTGGGTTCC
This sequence comes from Acetobacteraceae bacterium, assembly GCA_947478535.1. The sequence continues at coordinate 2,261 of CANJXD010000106.1, read as the reverse complement.
ACCGGTACCGTCACGCTCCAGGGAGACCTGGTTCTGCCGGCGGACCCGACGGTGTCCAACCATGCCGCGCGCAAGGCCTATGTCGATGCGCAATTCACCGCCCGCCGCATCGGCGTGGTGGCAGCATCCGCCGCGACAGCGCTGACCCTGTCGGCCCACAACGCGCGCAATGTCGCCGCCAATACGGGGACCACCCTGTCGATCGACTGGACGGCCACGGGTGACGGCTTCTCCTGCCTCATCGTCAACCGCACGGGAGCCGACCTCGGCATCACGCTGACCGGCTTCACCGGCAGCACGCCGTCAAACCCCGACGGCATGACGAAGATCCGCTCGGACGGTGTCGCGAACCTGCTCGCCTTCAGCCCCGATGGCGGCACCACGAAGCTGCTGATGCTGAACGGCGCCACCGCGCCCTGACGTTCGGCGCCGCAAGACTGGGTGCCGCAAAGCTGGGCCCCACAACCCTCCAGTTTCCCGAGGAGTTCCGCATGACTGAATGGACCATGATCCGCTGGCATGGATCGCCTGAGGCCGCCGCCACCGCCCTGCGGGGGCTGGGCTGGCGCGGTCCCGAGGAGCCGCCCGCCGAGACGATCGACCCGCGCATCGGCGGCTTCATCCCCGAGCCTGGCCTGCCAATCCGCGTGATCGACGGTACTGCCTTCGTTGCCTTCGCGGCGAACCAGGCGATCGAGACCCCGGGCGGGCTCGCCGCCACCGGCCCCGAACTCTCCGCTGCCCTCATCGGCAGCTTCTGAACCCATCACCGAACGAGGAGATCGGCATGACCGACCTGACCGACCACGCCAAGAACCTGCTCGGCCGCGCCCTCTGCGGCCGTCCGCCCACCCTGCCGACCGCCGTCTGGGCGGCGCTTGGCACCGGTGGCAGCGATGCCGGCGGCATCACCGGGGAGCCTGCCGGCACGGGCTACGCCCGCCAGCGCGTGACCTTCACCGGCACCGGCGCCCAGCGGAACGTCGAGGCCGTCCGCTTCACCTTCACCACCGCAGCCGCGACGATGACCCATCTCGGCCTGTATGACGCGGCAACCGGCGGCAATCCCCTGACCTGGGCGGCGCTTTCCGCGCCGGTGACCGTCGCCGGACCCGGTACCGTGACGCTTGCGGTGGATACGCTTACGGTCACGCCTCAGTGAGAACGGCCGCTTAGCCCCTCGCGGAGCCATTCATCCGCCCTCGCCCCTTGTAGCTGTTCCTGCCCATCGGATACCTTCAAACCCTACTATCAGGGGAGACCCGGAGTGAATCCGCTGGACGTTGCGCGAGCTTTCACACGGGACGCTCTGGGCGAGGGCGAGATCTGCGGAACTTGTGGGTCGCGGGTCGCGGGTCTCTGCCGCCCACTCGATTCCTCCGCTCTGGATGACATGCTGGCGGAAGCCGAGCATGTCACCGTGGGCGCGCGGGACTTCCTGTTCCAGGAGGGAGACCGGGCGGGGCATGTCTTCACCCTCGTGCAGGGGACAGCGAAGCTCACCCGCCTGATGGCGGATGGGAAGGAGCAGGTGCTCGGCTTTCGCTTCCTGGGGGATGTGCTGGGATACACGCAGGCGGCGGCCTATCCCTTCGCCGCGCAGTTGCTGACCCCGGCGACGATCTGCCGGCTGGATCGCCGCCGCCTCGATGCGCTGCTGCAGCGCTACCCGGCGCTGGAGCGGCGCTTCCTGGATCTCTGCGTGCAGGAATTGGCGCAGACCCAGGAACAATTAGTGAATGTCGGGCGCCGGACCGCGGAAGGGCGCCTGGCAGCGTTCCTGCTCTCCCTGCAGGAAAATGGCGTGCGCCGCCTGCATGTGGGCCCCGTGCTGGACATGCCGATGACGCGCGCGGACATCGCCGATTTCCTCGGCCTGACGCTCGAAACCGTCAGCCGCTGTTTCACCGCCTTCCGCAAGCGAGGCTGGCTGCGTGAGCCGTCGCACGGGCGGGTCGAGATTTTGCAGCGCTCCGAATTGCTGGTCTTGACGGAGGGCGCTCCGGGCTGACCGCAGCCGGTTGGTGGGACCGCCCCGGGTTTGTCGCAGGCTCCTACGCCTGAGAGCCGGGAGGGAAGACGAGCAAGCCGACCGGCAGATGTTCGCCCGCCGGCATCAGTCCGCCCACGGCGCCGGCGCTGTTTGTGCGCTCCGCCGTCACGGCTCCCGGAACCCTCCGTGCCAACAACGGTGAGACATCGACCCCCCGGAAGTTTACCCTTGAGGGCGACAGGTGAAACACCGAAATGGTCATGCCCCG
>CANJXD010000105.1 GCA_947478535.1 Acetobacteraceae bacterium | reverse complement strand
GCCGCGGCGGGACCCTTTTACCCCCACGCAAGCAGCCCTGCCTCCCCGTCCGAACTACCTCCCCGAGGAGGCGGAGGAAGGCGGCCGGCGTTCCGAGCTTTGGAACATGCTCAAGGCCATCCTGCTCGCCACGATCACGATCATCGTATTGGGCTGGTTGCTGGCCCGTCGCTGAGGCTACACCTCATTTCCGGTCGGTGCCGGAAAGGAAGCCCGCATGTCCTTTGAACACCCAGGCCAAGCGCCGCGGCCAACGCTGCGCCACATCCTGCCGCGCCATTGGCGCCGGAAGCCCGACCCCTTCGTCGCCACGGGGGATCAGCCCCCTCTGCGCGACATAGCCCATGCCGAGGAAAGCAAGCGCGCCGGGGATGGTTGGGTGGCGCTGCGCGGTCTTCTGCTGCTGCTGGCGGCCGCCGCACTGCTGACCTGGGCTCTGACGGGACTTCTGGGCTGAGGGCCTTTGGGCTGAGGGCCTTTGGGCTGAGGGCCTTTTTCGGCATCCTGTCACAGCGGATGTTCGGAAATGCATAAAATTCAACAGACTGGACGCGGCGCCTGATGCGCTGTCGCGGACATGTCCGGCAAACCGCGGTCTGAGCGTTTGCAACGCCCCGGCCGCGTCGGTATTTTCCGCATCATGAACACGGCCCGTCGCCCGCTGCTTGCCGCAGCGCTGTCTCTTTCCGGCCTGGCCCTCGCCGGGGCGCCGCTGGACGCCCGTGCGCAGGAAGCCCGCCCCTTGGCTGTGCCCCCCGGTGATGGCGCCGCCGCCCTCATCCGCCTGGTGGAACGCCTGCGCGCGCTGGAGGAGGATGGGCTCGACCCGCGCCAATATGGCATCCCCGATGGCGCCCAGGCCGCGAGCGACCCCGCCGGCTACCGCGCAGGACTTCACCGCGCCTCCGCCCTGGCGCTGACGGACCTGCTGGTGGGGCGGGTGCGGGACCTGCCGGGCCGCGTCGATTTCCGGCGGGACCTGTCCGGGATCATGGTGGATCGCTGGCTGGCGGAGCTTGCGCAGACGCCGGACCCGGCCGCCGTGCTGGACCGCGCGGCGCTGCTGCCGGAAGGCCAGGCGGCGCTGAAGGCGGAACTGGTGCGCCAGAAGCACATCGCCCAGCGCGGCACCGGCGTGACCATCCCCGGCGACGCCACCATCGAGCCCGGCAGCTTCGACACCGCGCGCGTGCCGGCGTTGCGCGCACGCCTCGCGGTGGAGGATCTGGTGCTGGCCGGCTCCCCCGATACCGGCCCGCGCTACGACGCGGTGCTGGAAGCGGCGGTGAAGCGCTGGCAGGCAGCGCAGGGGCTGGAAGTGGATGGCCGCGTCGGCCGTATTTCCATCGCCCTGCTCAACCGCCCGCTCAGCGCGCGGGTGGACCAGATCCGCGTCGCCCTCGATATGAACCGCGCCCGCGCCGGCGAGGGGGGAGAGCGACGGATCGATGTGAATATCCCGGATTATCGCCTCCAGGTGCTGGAGGACGGGCGGGAATTGCGGTCCATGGCCGTCACCGTCGGCCGGCGGGACCGGGCGACGCCGATGCTGCGGGTACGGATGACGGCGTTGCAGTTCAACCCGCCCTGGGGCGTGCCGGAACGCAACCTGCGGGAGGACCTGCTGCCGCGCTTCCGCCGTGACCCGCAGGCGATGATCGATAAGGGTTTCCGTGTGTTCGGCATGGTCGACGGCCAGCGGCAGGAAATCGATGCCCGGACCATCGACTGGTCCAGCATCAACCCGCAGCGCATTCCCTATTTCATTCGCCAGGATGCCGGGGATTTCAGCGCCCTCGGCCGCATCAAGTTCATCATGCCGAACAATGACGACATCTACCTCCATGATACGCCGGACCGGCATCTGTTCCGCCGCCCGGACCGCGCCTTCTCCTCCGGCTGCATCCGGCTGGAACGGCCGAATGACATGCTGGCGATGGTGCTGGACGGCACGCCGGGCTGGGACCTGCCGCGCGCGCTGCGCGCCATCGAGGCGCGCAACACCAGCGGTGTGGCGCTCCGCCGCAGCCTGCCCGTGCTGCTGCGCTACGATACGGTGACGGTCGAGGCCGGCGGGCGCGTGCGTGTCCGCCCCGATGTCTATGACCTCGATGCCGTCTATGCGCGGGCGCTGCGCGCGCCGCGCCCGGTGCAGGTGGCGGCACGGTGATGCGCTCCCCCTTCGGGCATGGCGACGTCTGCCCGTGCTGCGGGCCAGGCGGTGAAGTGGTGCTGCCCAGGCGGGGCCTGATGGCCGCCGCCGTTGGGCTTGGGGCGGCCGCGCTGGCGGGGCCTGCCCTGGCGCAGGGGGCAGGCACGCGGTCCCTGCGGGTGCGCCGGCAGGTGACGCAGGATGGGTTCAGCGGCGTCTATTGGCGCGACGGGCGCTATGAGCGGGACGCGCTGCGCCAGCTCGACTTCGTGTTCCGCGACCTCTCGGCAGCGGAGACCACGCCGATGGACCCGCGGCTGTTCGATGTGATGAATTCCGTGGCCCGCACGCTCGACAGCGACGAGACCTTCGAGGTGATCAGCGGCTACCGCACGCCGGAGACGAATGCCGCGAATTCCCGTCGCAGCCGGCGCGTCTCCACGGTCTCGCTGCACATGTCGGGCATGGCGGCGGATTGCCGGCTGCCGGGGCGGCAGGGGCTGGGGCTGGCGCGGGTGGCGGCGGATCTGCAACTCGGCGGCGTCGGGCTCTATACGCGGGACGGCTTCGTGCACCTGGATTGCGGGCCGGTTCGGCGTTGGTAAAGGTCCGGCGCTGGTAGCGCGGCGTCAGCGCCGGAAGGCGCGGAGCGCCAGCAGCGCACCGCCGGTCGCCGCGATGGCGCCGGCGAGGCCGGTCCAGGCGAGGCCGAACGCCGCGGTGATCGCCCCGCCATAGGCCGCGCCGGCGCCCTGGCCGGCGAAGGTCACGGCGCCATTCAAGGCCAGCGCCACGGCCCGGTCCTGCGGCGCCAGGCCCATCAGGCGCGCCTGCACCAACGGCGCCAGCGCGAAGAGCGCGAGCGAGGAGGTGAAGGACAGCACCGCCAGCGGCACCGCATGCCACCCCGCCTGCGGCAGCAGCAGCAGCGCCGTATAGGCCGCCAGCACCAGCGCCAGCAGCAGGAACAGCGCCACCGGCAGCGTCACCCCCCGCCCATTGGCGATGCGGGCGCCAAGCGTGATGCCGGCCAGGCTGCCGAAGCCCACGAAGACCTGGATCGCCCCGATGCCCGAACCCTCGATCCCGCTCGCCGCGGTGATGATCGGGCCGATATAGGCGGCGATGCAGAACAGCCCGGCGAAGGACAGCAGGCTGGTGCCGAGCACCGCCAGGACATCGGCCTTGAAGGCCAGCTTCAGCGACCCCGCGCCGCCACGATCCGTGCTCGGCAGCGGCGGCAGCCCAGCGCGGACGCCAATCGCGGCCAGCGCCGCCAGCACGCCGGAAAACACGAAGCAGCCGCGCCAGCCCAGCATCCCGCCGATCGCGGTGCCGAGCGGAATGCCGAAGGAGAAGGCCAGGGTCAGCCCCGCCAGCACCATCGCCAGCGCCCGCCCGCGCTGTTCCGCCGGCACGAGCATGGAGGCCGCGACCCCCGGCAGCACCAGCGTCACCGCCAGCCCCGCCGCGATGCGGAGCGCGAGCGCGGTGGTGAAATCCGGCGCCAGCGCTGTCGCCAGGTTCAGCGCCGCGACCAGGCCGAGCCCCACCACCAACAGCATGCGGCGGTCCAGCCGCGCCGTCAGCGCCGCCACCAGCGGCCCGGCCGTCGCATAGGTCAGCGCATAGGCGGCGGCGAGTTGCCCCGCCGTGGCGAGGGAGACACCGAGATCCTCGGCAAGCCGGGCGAGCAACCCGGTGAAGGCATAGGCGCCGGTGGCGGATGCGAATTGCGCGCCCGTCAGCAGCCAGATCCGGCGATCCATGCGGTGATGCGGTTCCGAAGTGTCGGGCAGGGATATGGCGGCCAGGCAGTGCGTGTCACCCCGTGGGGCGCGCGGCCCAGGGGTCCGCGAGGCGCAGCCCGGCGCGACGCAGCGCGGAGCCCAGCGCGATGGCGGTGGCCGTCGCGGCATAGGCCTCGAAGGGCGGCAGGCGGCGCAGCAGGCAGGCCAGCGCCTCCCGCCTCGGGCCGCGCTGGGCGCAGGCGAGGGTGAGCAGCAGCGCGGCCTCATCCGGCGCTAGGCGGGGGCAGAGCCGGCAGCCCAGGCGAAGGCCATGCGCCGCGAGGGTGCGGAGCAGGGCCTCGAAGGGCACCGCCGCCTCGGTGGCGTTCTCCGTCGCCAGGATGTGGCGGAGCGCGGGCAGGGTGGGGGCGCCGCGCCGCGCCGCCTCCGCCCAGGCGCGGGCGGCGTCCAGCAGCAGGCGCTCGGGCTCCGGCAGGGCATCGGCCTCCGCCGCTTTCCAGGGCCAATGGGGAAGGCCGGTTGTCGCCATGGGGGGAATCGCTCCGTCTGCCTGGTGAGGGAGCGATAAAGCAATTGAGAATCATTCGCAAATAGTGCCTGCGGCGTTCAGGCGCCGGCGAGCAGGGTGAGGGTCTGGGCGTGGCGGGCGCCACCGTAGTGGCGATCGAGCGCGGCGGGGAAGGCAGGCTGGTCCGGTGCGGCGGCGGCGAACAGCGTCATGCAGGCGTGGAACTTCATGTCGTCCGGGCTGCCGAGGATGGCGCGGATGTCCCGGCCCATCACCGCCGTGACCAGCCCCGTGCAGTCCAGCAGCCGGGGCCCGAGCAGGGGATGCGCGAGCCAGGCCCGGGCCTCGGCGAGCGAGTGCAGGGCGTAGTGCTTCGCGGTGGCGCTGCGGGCGAGGCCGTCGAGTTGCGGGAAGACGAACCACATCCAGTGGGTGGCCTTTCGTCCGTTCCGCAACTCCGCGCGCACGCGGTCCAGCACCGGGTCCTGGGCGGCGACGAAGCGGGAGAAGTCGAAGGTGGGGGTCATGTGGGACAGGCTACAGAGGCCACGCCTTCAATGGAAATCGCGGGATCGCGGCATGGCGCGGGTGCTGCGGGGGTCGTGCGGGATGGGGCGTTCCACCTCATCGGCGCGGGCCAGGGTGCGGGACCAGGTCTCGGGCGCATCGCGTTCATGCAGGCCGTCCAGCAGCGCGGTCCAGTCATGCAGGCGTTTCACCAGCAGGTGGATGATCGGCACGGCCGCCTCCTCATGCCGCTCGACCCGGCCTTCCGCCATCACCAGCCGGGCGCCGACCACGGCGGCGCGGTCCCGCACCACGACATCGGGGTAGAGCACGAGGTTGGCGGTGCCGAATTCATCCTCCAGCGTGAAGAAGACGATGCCCTTGGCGCTGCCCGGGCGCTGGCGGACCAGCACCAGCCCCGGCAGCTTCAGCCAGCGCCCGCGCCGCGCGGCATTCAGGGTGCGGCTGTCCACGCCCCCCCGCGCCGTCAGGTCCGCCCGCAGCAGCCCCAGCGGATGGCGGCGGAGCGACAGGCCGGTGGCGGCGTAATCCAGCACCGTCTCCTCCCCGGCGGTTTCCGGCGGCAGCAGCGGCAATTGCGCGTCCCGTGCGGCGGACAGCGGCAGCGCGGCCTCCACCCCCGCCGCTTCCCACAGCGCGCCACGCCGCCCGGCGGCGAGCCCGCCGAAGGCATCGGCGCGGGCCAGCGCCTGCATCGCGCCGCGATCGAGCCGGGCCCGGCGGGCGAGGTCCGGGATATCGGCGAAGGGCGCTTCGGCGCGGGCGGCCACCAGGGCTTCCGCGTCCTGCTGGTGCAGGCCGGTGACGAGGCGGAGGCCCAGCCGGAGGGCGGGACCCAGGGCGGTAGAAAGCTCCAGCGTGCAATCCCACCCTGACCGCGCCACATCCACGGCGCGCACCTCCACCCCATGGTCCCGCGCATCCCGCACGATCTGCGCCGGGGCGTAGAAGCCCATGGGCTGGCTGTTCAGCAGGGCGGCGGCGAAGGCCGCGGGGTAGTGGCGCTTGATCCAGGCAGAGACATAGACCAGCCCGGCGAAGCTCGCGGCATGGCTTTCCGGGAAGCCGTAGGTGCCGAAGCCCTCGATCTGCTTGAAGCAGCGCTCCGCGAACTCCGCCTCATAGCCGCGCTCCACCATGCCACTGATGAAATCCTGGCGGAATTTCCAGATCTCCCCGGTGTTGCGGAAGGTCGCCATCGCGCGCCGCAGCTGGTCGGCGCGAGACGGGGAAAAACCGGCGCCGACGATGGCGATCTGCATCGCCTGTTCCTGGAACAGCGGTACGCCGAGTGTCTTGCCCAGCACGCGCTCCAACTCGGCGGAGGGGTAGGTCACCTCCTCCTCCCCGTTCCGACGGCGGAGATAGGGGTGGACCATGTCACCCTGGATCGGCCCGGGCCGCACGATCGCGACCTGCACGACCAGGTCGTAGAAGGTGGCGGGGCGCAGGCGCGGCAGCATGTTCATCTGCGCGCGGCTTTCTACCTGGAAGACGCCGATCGAATCGGCCCGGCGCAGCATGGCGTAGGTCTCGGGGTCATCCTGCGGCACGCTGGCCAGCGTCCAGCTTTCGCCATGCGCCTGTTCGATCAGCCCGAAGGCGCGGCGGATGCAGGACAGCATGCCAAGGCCCAGCACATCGACCTTCATGATGCGCAGCGCCTCGATATCGTCCTTGTCCCATTCGATGGTGGTGCGCCCTTCCATCGCCGCCTTCACGACGACGGTGTGTTCGACCAGCGGGCCACGGGTGATGACGAAGCCGCCGACATGGGTGGCGAGGTGGCGGGGGAAATCCTGGATCTCCTCGGCGATCTCCATGGCGTGGCGGATGCGCGGATCGGCATCGGGGCGCAGGCCGTTATCCTCGGCCAGTTCGGTCAAGGATTTGTCGCCCGATCCCCAGACGGATTTCGCCAGCCGCGCCGTCACATCCTCCGTCAGCCCCATCGCCTTGCCGACCTCGCGGATCGCGCTGCGGTCGCGGTAGCGGATCAGCGTCGCGGTGATGGCGGCGCGGTCGCGGCCGTAGGTTTCGTAGATGTGCTGGATCACCTCCTCCCGCCGCTCATGCTCGAAATCGACGTCGATATCGGGGGGCTCGTCGCGGGCCGTGCTGATGAAGCGCTCGAACAGCATGTCGTGCTTGTCCGGCGCCACGGCGGTGATGCCGAGCACGTAGCAGACCGCCGAATTCGCCGCCGAGCCGCGCCCCTGGCAAAGGATTCGCTGCGACTGTGCGAAGCGGACGATCTCATGCACCGTCAGGAAATAGGCGGCGTAGTTCATGGTCTCGATCAATGAGAGCTCATGGCGGATCTGCCGCACCACCTTCGGCGGCGTGCCCTCGGGCCAGCGGATGAGGCAGGCGGCGGCGACGCGGGCGGCCAGCGTTTCCTGCGCCGTGCGGCCGGGGTCGAGGATCTCCTCCGGATATTCGTAGGACAGGTCCCGCAGGCTGAAGCGGCAGGCGCGGATGACGCGGAGCGTGGCGGCCAGCGCCTCCCTATGGCGGGGCATGCGGCGGGCGACCTCGGCGGGGGCGAGCAACTGCGCCTCCGCATTCGGCTCCGCCGCGAAGCCGAGTTCCTCCACCGTCATCCGCAGCCGGATGGCGGCCAGCACATCCGCCACGCGCCGCCGCGCCGCCGTGTGGTAGCGCACGCCGCCTGCCGCGATCAGCCCGAGACCCGCGCCGCCGGCGATGGCCGAGAAGCGGTCGAGCCTGGCCTGGTCATCGCCCCGGCTGCGGTGATCGACGGCCAGCATCAGCGGCAGGGCGAGGCGCGGCCCGAAGGCGGCGGCATCGGCGCGCAGGCGCCGTGTGAGTTCCGGGCCGGCATCGGGGCGCGCATCGGGCGGCGGGATACGGGCGAGCACCTGGCCCTCCGCGCCGGCGGCCAGCATCTCCCGCGTCAGCCGTGTCTCGCCCTTCTCGCCGTCCATCCGGGCTTCCGACAGCATGCGGCAGAGCCGGCCCCAGGCGGCGCGGTCGGTGGGCCAGGCCAGGTATTCCGCGCCATCCCCGAGGCAGAGCCGCACGCCGGGGAGGTAGCGGATGCCCACCTGCTCCGCCGCCACCATCCCGCGCACGAGGCCGGCCACGCTGTTGCGGTCCGCGATGCCGATGGCGGCCATGCCGAGCGCCTTGGCCTCCGCCACGATCTCCTTCGGGTGGGAGGCGCCTTCGAGGAAGGTGAAGTTCGAGAGAGCGCCGAGTTCGGCGAAGAGGGGCTCCGTCTCCATGGCGTCAGAAATGCCCCGCCAGGAACCAGCGTGCCTCCGCCCCGAAGCCGAGGCGGCAGACCCAGAGCCGGGCGCCGGAGGCGAGCTCGACACGATAATAATCCCGCGCCTGGCGGGCCGCGCCTTCCCGCCACCATTCCGGCTCCAGCCGTTCCGGCCCTTCCGCCGCGCGGACGCGATGGGCCTCGTTGCCGATGCGGAGCAGGGAGGGCGGTGCATCCGGCAGCAGCGCCATGGCCGTGATCTCCCGCGGCCGGGCCAGCAGGCGGACGGGGCGGGGGGCACGGGGCCAGCCCTCGGGGATGCTCACCGTCGCGGTGGGGGGGACGCGTTCCACCTCCCGCCCGGGCCAGTGGCTGGCGCGCGGTGCCAGGCGCCAGAGCTGGGTGCGCTGGGCGAGGCGGTCGAACAGCCGGGCCAGTTCCTCCCGCCGCGCCGCCGCGCCGGCGCCGGCGAAGCCGGATTGCACGCCGGAGAGCGGCTCCGCCACCTCAGCGCCCAAGGACATGCGATCGAAGCCGAAGCCGGGTTCCAGCCGGTCCAGCCGGTCCCGGAACAGGCGGGTGAAATGGGCGGGGTCGCGGCTGGCGAGGCCGGTGCCGACCGCCAAATCCTGCACCCCGCCATCGACGCGATGCGCCCGCAGCACGACGCGCCGCGCCCCCTGGCCGCGGGCGGTGAGCTGGGCGCAGAGATCGGCCAGCAGCCGGTCCAGCGCGATGTCGATCGCCACGCGGGTCGCCAGGGGCTCCAGGAATTCCAGCGCCGCGAGAAAGGGCGCCGGCGGGCGGATCGGCATCAGGGGGCGGTGCAGCAGGCCAGAGGCCTCATCCACCGCGCGCAGCAGGGCCTGGCCGAAGCGGCGGGTGAGGGGGCCGCGGGGCTGGCGGCTGATATCCTCGACCCGCCGCAGGCCGAGCCGCGACAGCGCCGTGACCGTGGCCGCATCCAGCCCCAGCGCGGCCAGCGGCAGCCGCGCCACCGCCGCCGCATCGCCGCCGGGCGGCACCAGCAGGCCGGAAGCTCCGCCTCGCGCCAGCGCCAGTGCCGCCGCCGCGCCATCCGCGACGACGCCGCGCGCCGTCATCCCCTGCCGCGCCAGCCCCGCCAGGGCGCGGCCCAGCAGCGCCTGCTCGTCACCCACCAGATGCGCGGCGCCGGCGATATCCAGCAGCAGCGCATCGCCGCCGCTGGTCGCCACCAGCGGCGTGAAGCGCAGGCCCCAGAGGGCGAGGCGGTCGAGAAATTCGGCATCGGCTTCCGGCTCCGCCTCCCGCGCCAGGGCCTCGGGCGCCACGGCCTGGGCATCGCCGAGGGCCTGGCCGGGATGGATGCCGGGCACGTCCTGGCAGGCCAGCACGGCGCGGCGCGGGCCTTCCCCCTGCCAGAGCAGCAGCGGGCCGGTGATGCCAAGGCGGCGCAGGCGTTCCACCGGCAAGGCGGGGAACAGCAGGGCGAGGTGGCGCCGGGGATGCGGGGGATCGGGGAGCAGGGACATGGGGGCGCCTGCCATATTTGTTCGCCTTTTGTACTCCTCAAGGGGTGAGGCAGCAAGCGCCATCCGGCATGACCTGGGCGCGGAAATCTGAAGAAGACATCGCCTTATGGTTGCAATGCTCCGAGTGGTTAACGAAGATCACGCGATTGCGACGGAGCTGTTGCCCCCGACCATGCCGCCCGATGACGCCCCCCACCCCTCGCGCCTGGATGCGTCGGATACGCCGCCGGATACGCCGGAAGCGAGGCTGCGCCGCCTGATCGGACAGGGCGCGGCGCGTATCGGTGTGATCGGCCTTGGCTATGTTGGCCTGCCGATGGCGTTGGCTGTGGCGGAAGCGGGCTTCCCCGTGCTCGGCTTCGATATCGATGGGCCTCGCGTCGCCGCGCTGAATGAAGGCCATTCCCACATCCGCCACATCGGCGATGCGGCGCTGCGGCACGCCATCGCCGCCGGGCGCTTCGCCGCGACCGCCGATGCGGGCAGGCTGGATGCGCCGGACCTGCTGCTGATCTGCGTGCCCACGCCGCTCGGCCCGCATCGGGAGCCGGACCTGTCCTTCGTGGCCGAGACGGCGCGCGCCGTGGCGCGGCGGCTGCGGCCGGGGCAGTTGGTCGTGCTCGAATCCACGACCTGGCCGGGCACGACGCGGGAATTGGTACAGCCGATCCTCGAAGCCGGCGGGCTGCGGAGCGGGCGGGATTTCTTCCTCGCCTATTCGCCGGAGCGGGAGGATCCCGGCAATGCGGATTTTCGCACCGCCACCATCCCGAAGGTGGTCGGTGCCGACGATGCGGTGGCGCTGTCCCTGGCCAGCGATTTCTACGGTCGCGTCGTGCGCCAGGTGGTGCCGGTTTCCTCCGCCGCGGCGGCGGAGGCGGTGAAGCTGACGGAGAATGTCTTCCGCGCCGTCAACATCGCCTTGGTGAATGAGCTGAAGACGATCTACGGCGCCATGGGCATCGATGTGTGGGAGGTGATCGAGGCCGCGCGGTCCAAGCCCTTCGGCTTCATGCCCTTCTGGCCCGGCCCTGGCCTCGGCGGGCACTGCATCCCGATCGACCCCTTCTACCTCACCTGGAAGGCCCGCGAATTCGGCATCAACACCCGCTTCATCGAATTGGCGGGGGAGATCAACACGCTGATGCCGGCGCTGGTGGTGGAACGCCTGGCCCGCGCGCTGGATGAACGCGCGGGCAGGGGGCTCCATGGCGCGCGCATCCTGCTGCTCGGCATGGCCTACAAGAAGAACATCGATGACCTCCGCGAAAGCCCCTCCCTCGCGCTGACGCGGCTGCTGGAAGGGCGCGGCGCGCGCGTCGACTACCACGACCCGCATGTGCCCGAACTGCCGCTGACGCGGGAGCATCCGGAACTTGCGGGGCGACGTTCCTCGCCGGCCGGCGCGGCGGAGATCGCGGCCTATGACGCCGTGCTGATCGCGACGGACCATGATGCGGTCGATCACGCGGCGGTGGCGGCGGCGGCGCGGCTGGTGATCGACACGCGCAACGCCTGCGCGCGGGCGGGGGCGACCGGCGCGCATATCGTGAAGGCATGAGGCTGCCGCTCCTGCACCTCGTCGTCTCGGCGCGGCCCAACCTGCCGAAGCTCGCGGCGGTGTGGCGGGCGCTGCATGAGGAGGGTGCCCCGCCCTTCTGCACCGGGCGCATCCTGCATACGGGCCAGCACCATGATGATGCGCTGTTCGGCCAGCATCTGGCCGATCTCGGCCTGCCGGCGCCGCATATCACGCTGGGCGCGGCGGAGACCCAGGGCAGCCCGGCGCGTGCCACGGCGCGGATCATGATCGCCTGCGAGGATGCCTGGCGCGCCGAGCGCCCCGATCTCGTCGTGGTGATCGGCGATGTCGATGGCACGCTGGCCGCTGCCCTTGCGGCCCGGAAACTCGGCCTGCGGGTCGCCCATCTCGAAGCCGGGCTGCGCGGGGGGGACCGTGCGATGGCGGAGGAAGTGAACCGCCGCGCCGTGGATGCCATCAGCGACATCCTCTGGGCGACGACGGCGCAGGACGCGGCCAGGCTGGTGGCGGAGGGACATCCAGCGGAAGCGGTCCGCGCCGTCGGCAACACCATGGCGGATACCCTGCTGCATGCGCTGCCCCGTGCCCGCCAGCGCGGCCTGCCATTGGGGCTCACGCGTGGCGGCTATGGTGTGCTGACGCTGCACCGGGCGGAGAATGTCGATGACCCCGCGCGCCTCGCCGCCTGGCTGGCGGTGATCGGCGAGGCGGCGCAGCGCCTGCCCATCGCCTGGCCGCTGCATCCGCGCACGGCGCGGCGGATGGCGGCAGGCGGCCTCGTCCTGCCGCCGGGCGTGCAGGGCCTGCCGCCGCTGGGCTACCTCGATTTCGTGGCGCTGCTCGATGGCGCCGTCCTCGCCATGACCGATAGCGGCGGGGTGCAGGAGGAAGCGACGCTGCTGGACCGCCCCTGCCTCACCCTCCGGGCCGTGACGGAACGCCCGGCGACGCTCGCCACCGGCAGCAGCCGGCTGCTGGAGCCCGCCGCGCTGCCCGGCGCGGTGGCGGAGGTGCTGGCGGGGGGGTGGCCGCGTGCAGCACCCATCCCGCTGTGGGATGCGGCGGTGGGCCGGCGGATCAGGGACCATCTGGCGCTGCTGCAGCGCCCCGCCGCGCCCTGAAGCGATGGCGCGGCGCTTTTCGCCCTGGTCGGCTGCGTGGTAAGCCCGACCATCCCCGGCACGCTGGCCGGGCGCTCCACGGCACGTCGAATAGGCCGGGGCATGACAGGGGGATCGGCGCGGCGCGATGGCAGGACCAACAGCGACGATCGCGGCGATCGTGCCGAATTGCGACTATGCGCGCTACCTGCCCGAACGGCTGGAGACGATCCGCCGGCAGGACCGTGCGGTGGACCTCCTCGTCTTCCTCGACGATGCCTCGACCGATGCGAGCTGGGAGGTTGCGCAGCCGCTGCTCGCGGCCTTCGCCTGCCCCATCATCCCCGACCGCAACGCCCAGCGCAGCGGCGCCGTGCTGCGGCAGTGGCGCCAGGGGCTGGCACGCGTCGGCACGGATTTCGTCTGGATTGCCGAAGCCGATGACCGCGCCGCACCCGGCCTGCTTGCGGCGCTGGCCGCGCGGTTGGAAGCGGACCCGTCTGCCATCTTCGCCTTCTGCGATTCCCGCGCCATCGACGAGGCCGGGGCAACGATCGCCACCGACAGCAAGGACTACTACCGCGCCCAGGGCGAGACGGTGCTGGACGGGGATGCGGTGCTCGAGGCCAGCGAATTCCTGCGCCGCTGCCTCTGCCCGCGGAACCTGGTGCTCAATGCCAGCGCCGTGCTGTGGCGCCGAACGGCGCTGGCGGCGGCGCTGGAACGGATCGGCACGGGGCTCGGCGCCTGGACCTCGGCGGGGGATTGGCGGGTCTATGCCGAGGCCTGCATGGCCGGCGGCCATGTGCATTACCTCGCGGCGCCCTTGAACGATCACCGCCGCCACGCCGGCAGCGTGACCGGCCGCGTCAACGCCCCGCAACGCTATGCCGAGGTGGTGCTGATGATGGCCTGGCTGCGTCAACGGATCGGTGCCGAGCCCACCCGCGACGGCGCCCCTTCCACGCGCGATCGCGCGATGCGCCAGCATCTGGCGGACCTGCGCCGTGCCTGGATGCCCGATGTGTCGCAGGCCTGATGGATACCCCCGCATGAGCGACCCACATCAGCCCGCGCTGCCTCCCGCTGGCCATATCGAGATCAGCGAATGGGCGGAGGGGCTCGCCTATCTCGCGGGGTGGGTGCGGCTGCCGCCGGCTTTCCTGGCCCCAGGGACGGCGCGGCTGCGCTTCGTACGGGATGGGCAGGTGCTGGAACGCCCGCTCCGCTACCTGCAGCCGCGGGCGGACCTGCCGGCGGCGGAGGGGCTGGATGCCGGGTATGGCTTTCATGTGATGTGGCGGGACCTGCCGGCCTGGTCCTCGGGGCAGGCCGAATTGCTGCTGGGCGCCGCCGTGCTGCCGATCACGCCCGTCGCCTTCCTGCCTCGGCCGCTGGTGCCGCGCGGGCATCTGGCGCTGGCGGACCGCTTCGGCATCGCCGGCTGGCTGCTGGGCATGGCGCCGGCGCTGCTGGTGGACGGCACCACCACGCTGCCCATCACCCTTTCCGAACACCGCCCCGACCTGCCCTTCGACGAAGGGCGGGAGGACCGGCTTTTCGGCTT
>CANJXD010000104.1 GCA_947478535.1 Acetobacteraceae bacterium | reverse complement strand
GGTGTCGGCAGCTTGTAGGCTGCGGTTTCCGTCAGCAGCATGAAGCGGTCATCCCGCACCGGCGTCGCCATCGCCGGCGGGTCGTCCCGCCAATCCGGAAACAACTCATCCAGCGCCCGGGGTTCGAGCACGGCGCCGGACAGGATATGCGCGCCGATCTCGCTGCCCTTCTCGACCAGGCAGACATTCGTCTCGGGGTTGAGCTGTTTCAGGCGGATGGCGGTGGCGAGGCCGGATGGGCCGCCGCCGACCACCAGCACGTCGAATTCCATGGCTTCGCGCTGCTCGGCTTCCTCGGCCATATCCTGCTGTCCTCCGGCATGACGGACCCCCTGCGGGGAGGGTCTGATCCGCAGATAGCGTCGGCAGGCATTGCGCGGAACCCCGCAAGCGGCCGATATCGCAGGGATGGAAGCAGGAATGCGCGAGCATCTGCTGGCCGCTCTGCGGCTGCAGGGCGAATGGGGAGTGGACGAGGCGCTGGATGAAGCGCCGATCGACCGCCTGGTGGCGCGCGCGCCGGTGCCGGAAGTCGCGCCCAGCTTGGCCGCACCCAGCTTGGCCGCACCCAGCGTGGCCGCGCCTTCCCGGATGGCGCCGCGCCCGGCGCAGCCGATCATCGCGAGCCCCGCCTTGCCCCCGCCTGTGGCCGCCGCCGCCGCGCTGGCCGCCGCCGCACCGGACCTGGCGGCGCTCAAGGCCGCGGTTTCGGCGGTGGACAGCCCGTTGCGCGACACCGCCACCAATATCGTCTTCGCCGATGGCGTCCCCGCCTCGGGCCTGATGATGATCGGCGAGGCGCCGGGGGCGGATGAGGACCGGCTGGGCCGGCCCTTCGTCGGTGTCTCCGGCCAGTTGCTGGACCGGATGCTGGCCAGCATCGGGCTCGACCGGCAGACGAATTTCTACCTGACCAATATCCTGCCCTGGCGGCCGCCGGGCAATCGGACGCCGACGGACGGGGAAATCAGCCTGTTCCTGCCCTTCCTGCTGCGCCACATCGAATTGGTCCGGCCGAAGCACCTGGTGCTGCTGGGCGGCGTTTCCGCCAAATCCCTGCTGCGGGCGAAGGATGGCATCACGCGGTTGCGCGGGCGCTGGCATGGCGTCGAAACGGGAATCGGCCGCCTGCCAGCGCTGGCGACTCTGCACCCCGCCTATCTGCTGCGGACGCCCACCGCCAAGCGGGAAGCCTGGGCCGACCTGGTGCTGTTGCGGCGTACACTGGATGGTGAGGTTGCAGCGCAGTGACGAAAAAAGAGTCGTAACAACGCGCGGTAACTGCCTGATTTACTAATAACCATCTCAAAATACGGGATTTGTTCCGAACGCGGGGGTTGTCAGCCCGTCGCGACTCCTTCTAGGGGAGTCTCGCCATGCAAGCGATCTGCCTAATGGCCCGGCGTCCCCGTCCAGTTTTCGCCTTCCGCCCCTGGGTTCGCCCTTGGGCCTTGGCGTTGCTGGCCGGGGCGACGATGACGGTGGGGGCTCAGGTTCCTGCCGCCGCGCAACGGGTCGACCAGACCGCCATGAGCGTCCCACGTCCTGCGGTGCAGGGCGGGGTCGCCGGGTTCCCGCAACCCCTAGCGCCGTCCGATGCGACGCGCCTGAGACGTGCATTCGAGTTCCAGGCGCGGGGCGAGGTGGCCCTGGCGAACCGGGAGGTGGAGCGGCTGGATGACCGCCGCCTCGTCGGGCATGTGCTGGCCGATCGCTGGCTGCGGGGCCATGAGCCGCCGCTGCCGGAGGTCGTGGCCTGGCTGACGGACCATGCTGACCACCCCGATGCACCCGCGATCCACGCCATCCTGGCGCGCCGCGCACCGCGTGGCATGGCGCTTCCCCCGGCACCTGCGCCGGAAGCCCTGGCCGATGGCACCGAGGTGGTGCCGGAGGAAAGCGAGCCCGCGGCCCGCCGGGTCAGCCGCAATGCGGCGCTGGACCGCCAGGTGCGCGAACGCGCCGGCAATGGGGATGATGGCGCGGCGCTGGCCGCCATCGCCCGCGCCCGGGTCGAAGGCCCTTATGCCGCGCTGCTGAAGGCCGAAGTGGCCCAGGCGCTGTTGCAGCAAGGGCGGGACCAGGACGCCTTTCGCATCGCCTCCGAGGCCGCGCGGGGTTCCGCGGGCACGGCCCTGCCGGGCTATGTCGCCGGCCTCGCGGCCTGGGCGCTGAACCGGCCGGAAGTGGCGCTCGCCTATCTCGAACATGCCGCGCGATCCGAAATCGCCTCTCCCGCCTTGCGATCCGCCGCTGCCTTCTGGACGGCGCGGGCGGCGGTGCGGGCGCGCCGGCCGCAGGCCTATGTGCCGTGGATGATGCAGGCAGCGCAGGAACCGCGCACCTTCTACGGGCTGGTGGCGCGCCGCGCGCTCGGCCTGCCCATGGGTTTCGCCTGGGAACGGGAGATCGCCGGGGAGGGTGAGGCCGCGGCCATCGCCGAGACCGGCGCGGGCTGGCGGGCGCTGGCGCTGTTGCAGGTCGGCCAGCGGGAACGCGCGGAAGCCGAGTTGCGCGGCCTCTGGCCCCGGGTGCAGGGCAATGCCGGAGTCGTGCGGGCGATGCTGCTCGTCGCCTCCCAGGCCAATATGACCGAACTGGCGTCCCAGTTGGCCTCCCTGTCGCAGAATGCCGATGGCCGGCCGCGGGACTTCGCGCGCTTCCCCCTGCCGCGGCTGGAACCGCTGAACGGCTTCCGGATGGACCCGGCCCTGGTCTATGCGCTGGCCCGCCAGGAATCGAATTTCGACCCGCGTGCCGTCTCCCCGGCCGGGGCGAGGGGGCTGTTGCAGATCATGCCCGCCACCGCGAGCTATGTGACCGGCGATGCGAGCCTGCGCGGGGCCGGCGTTGCACGGCTGAACGACCCGGCCTTTTCGCTGGAGGTAGGGCAGCGCTACGTCCACTACCTCGCGCGCGGGGACCTGGTGGGGGGCGACCTGATCCGCCTGCTCGCGGCCTACAACAACGGGCCCGGCAACCTGTCCCGCTGGCTGCCGGCGGTGCGGCACCGCGATGACCCCTTCCTGTTCATCGAAAGCATCCCGGTGGGGGAAACGCGGCAATTCGTGCAGCGTGTGCTCGCCTATTCCTGGATTTACGCGGCGCGCCTCGGCCTGCCTTCGCCCAGCCTCGATGCGCTGGCGACGGGACGGTTCCCACGCTTCGAGGACAGCCAGGCGGCCGCCGCCATGCTATCTGCCCGCTGACCGGCCTGCCCGCCGTCGCGGCGGGCGGCCGATGAGGGGAGTGGCGTGATGCCGATCGACGATTCGAGAAAATTCCTGCCGGTGAACATCGCGGTGCTGACGGTGTCGGACACGCGGGATTTGGCGTCCGACCGCAGCGGGGACACGCTGGTGGAGCGCATCGGCAAGGCCGGGCACCATCTGGCGGCGCGAGAGATCTGCAAGGACGAGGCGTCCCTCATCGAGGCGCTGCTGCGCCGCTGGATCGCCGACCCCGCCATCGATTGCGTCATCACCACCGGCGGCACCGGCATCACCGGGCGGGACGTGACACCCGAAGCCTTCGACCGCGTGCTGGAGAAGGAAATCACCGGCTTCGGGGAGCTGTTCCGCATGCTCAGCTACCAGAAGATCGGCACCTCGACGATCCAGTCCCGCGCCATCGGGGGTGTGGCGGGGGGCACCTATCTGTTCGCGCTGCCGGGCAGCACGGGGGCCTGCAAGGATGCCTGGGATGATATCCTGGTCTGGCAGCTGGATAGCCGGCACCGGCCCTGCAACCTGGTGGAACTGATGCCGCGGTTGCTGGAGCATTTGAAGGCGTAGGGCAGGCCCCCCGGGGCAATTCGGGGCAGGCGCTGCCTTCCCCGCGCCCCATCCACCAGGGCCGAGACGGCCCTGGACCGTCGTCAGGGCGCTACGCGCCGAAATGGCCCGCGAACTGGTCCCGCAGCTTGGTCTTCAGGATCTTGCCGGTGGCGGTGTGGGGGATTTCCGCCACCACCACGATATCGTCGGGCATCCACCACTTCGCGACATGCGGCGCGATGAAATCCAGCAGCGATTGCTTCTCGATCGTCCGCCCGGCGCGGGGCACCACGATCAGCAGCGGGCGTTCGTCCCATTTCGGGTGGCGGGCGGCGACGACCGCGGCCTCCGCCACATCGGGGTGGCCGACGGCGATGTTCTCCAGCTCGATCGAGGAAATCCATTCGCCGCCGGACTTGATGACATCCTTGGTGCGGTCCGTGATGTGCATGTAGCCCTCGGCGCTGATGGTCGCGACATCGCCCGTCTCGAACCAGCCATCCGCCGTCAGCGCCGTCTGTCCCGTCTTGAAGTAGCTGCTGGTGACGGTCGGGCCCTTCACCTGGAGGTTGCCGAAGGTCACGCCATCCCAGGGCTTTTCCGCCCCGTCGTCGCCGACGATCCGCATATCGACGGTGAAGGGCGGGAAGCCCTGCGTCTCCTGCAGGTCGAGCATCCCCTCCGCATCGCGCCCCGCCACCTCCGGCTTCACGCCGCAGATCGTGCCGATGGGGGAGGTCTCGGTCATGCCCCACGCATGCATGACGTGGACACCGCGATCCTCGAAGGCCTTGGTGATGGCGCGCGGGCAGGCGCTGCCGCCGATCACCACCCGTTGCAGCGTCGAAAGCCCGGCGCCGGTGGCCTCCAGGTGCTGCAACAGGGATAGCCACACGGTCGGCACGGCGGCGGTGAAGGTGACGCCTTCCTGCTCCATGATCTCATGGATCGAGGCGCCATCGAGCTTCGGCCCGGGCATCACCAGCCCCGCCCCGGTCAGCGCGGCGGAAAACGGCAGGCACCAGCCATTGGCGTGGAACATCGGCACCACCGGCATCACCCGGTCCACGGAGCGCAGCCCGAACATGTCGGCCGCCGTGCTCGCCATGGCGTGCAGGATGTTGGAGCGGTGGGAATACAGCACCCCCTTCGGCTCCCCGGTGGTGCCGGAGGTGTAGCAGAGGCCGGCCGCGTCATTCTCCGCGCCCGCCACCCAGTCGAAATCGCCGTCTGCTTCCGCCAGCCAGGCTTCGTAATCCACCGCCCCGGGCAGGCTTGTCGCCGGCATGTGGGTGGCGTCGGTCAGGACGATGAAGCGCTTCACATGCGGCAGGCTGGCGGCGAGCCGTTCCATCAAGGGGATGAAGGTCAGGTCGAGAAACATCAGCCGGCTTTCGGCGTGGTTCAGGATCCAGGCGATCTGGTCCGGGAACAGCCGCGGGTTGAGGGTGTGATAGACGCCGCCGGCCCCGGTGATGCCGTACCAGGCCTCGATATGGCGCCAGGTGTTCCAGGCGAGTGTCGCCACCCGGTCCCCGGGCTGCACGCCCTCTCGCACCAGGCGCTGCGCGAGGCGGAGCGACCGGGCGCGGATGGCGCGGTAATCCGTGCGGTGGAAGGGCCCCTCGACGCTGCGGCTGACCACGGCGCGGCCGCCATGGTGGCGGGCTGCGTGGTCGATCAGCCGGTGGATGCGCAGCGGCCAGTCCTGCATCAATCCGAGCATGCCGGTTCCCCCCTTCGTCCTTGCCGCGAAGTCTTGGCCGAAGCGGCGCGGCTGGCAACGGGTGGCATGGCTTCCCCCGTGCTTTCCGCGATCGTGCTTTCCGCGCTAGCCTCCCCGCCGAAGCCCTGGATACTGAAAAATCCCCATGCCGGATGCGGGCGGCCCGCCGCCCTCCCCCCAGACCGAGACGCGCCCGCGCCGCTGGCTGTCGCCGCTGCTGCGCCGCATCCTGCTGCTGAACGCCCTGCCGCCGGCGCTGCTGGCGGCCGCCCTGCTCTATCTCGACCAGTATCAGAACGGGTTGCTGGCGGCGGAGGTGGAGGCGCTGCGGACCCAGGCGCGGATCTATGCCGCGGCGATCGGCGAAACCGCGACCCGTCCGCGGGATGACCGCACCATCCTGGTGCCGGAAGCCGCCCGCCCGCTGCTGCGCCGGCTGGTGGAGCCATCCCCCAACACCCAGGCGAGACTGTTCGACAATACCGGCCTGCTGGTCGCCGACAGCCGCGTGCGGGAAGGCCCCGGCGGGGCCATCGTCACGGAACCTTTGCCGCCGACGGAGCCGCGCGGCGCCTTCGCGGGGACGGTGGCGGGGCTGTATGACCGGCTGCTGACCCTGCTGCCCCGCCAGGCGCGGGACGAGGTGGTGGTGGATGCCAGCCCCGATGCGCCGTCCTTCGACTGGCAGCCCGAATTCGGCGGCACCCAGGGCGGCCAGACCGGCACCGACCGCCGGGAGGAGTTGCGCCTCGCGCTCGAAGGTGGCGTCCGCCCCTATATCCGCCGCACCAGCGACGGGCGCCTGCTGGTCTCCGTCGCCGAGCCGGCGCGGCGCGGTGCCGCTTCCGTCGGCATTGTGCTGCTGACGCGGGAAGCGCGGGAGGTCGATGCGCGGCTGCTGGAAATCCGCGTTTCCGTCCTGGCGCTATTCTCCATCGCGCTCGTGCTGACGGTGCTGCTGTCCTTCTACCTCGCCCGCACGCTGGCGACGCCGATCCTGCAACTCGCCCAGGCCGCGGCGGCGATGCGGGAAGGCGAGGGGCGGGGCGGCAGCGTGCCGAAGGGGCTGCTGGCCCGGCAGGATGAGATCGGCGTGCTGGCGCGGGACCTGCAGACGGCAGCGCGCGCGCTCTGGGCGCGGATCGACGCGAATGAACGCTTCGCGGCGGATGTGGCGCATGAATTGCGGAACCCGCTGACCAGCGTGCGCAGCGCGATCGAGACGCTGCGCCGCATCGAGGACCCGGTGAAGCAGCGCCGCCTGCTGGCCATCATCGCCGATGACGCGGTGCGGATGGATAGGCTGATCAACGATATCGCCGACAGCTCCCGCGTCGATGCCGAATTGTCCCGCGCCATCGCCCAGCCCTTCGATGTGGCCCCCATCCTGTCCGCGCTCGGCGAATTGCACGCGGCGACGCGGGAGGAGGGCGACCCCTCGGTGGAGATCGAGGCGCCGACGGAGGGCTTGATCGTGCGCGGGGTGGAAGGGCGCGTCGTGCAGGTGTTCCGCAACCTGATCGGCAACGCGGTGTCCTTCAGCCCGAAGGACGGCCATGTGCATGTCCGCGCGCGGCCGACCGGGCAGATGGTGGAATTCATCATCGAGGATGAAGGCCCTGGCATCCCCGATGCGAAGCTGGAGAGCATCTTCGACCGCTTCTATTCCGAACGGCCGCGCGGGGAACGCTTCGGCCAGCATTCGGGGCTCGGCCTGTCGATCTCACGGCAGATCGTCGAGGGACTGCGCGGGCGGATCAGCGCCGAGAACAAGCGGGACCTGGCGGGCCAGGTGACGGGCGCGCGCTTCATCGTGCGGTTGCCGGCGGGGTAGGGCGGCGGGGTAGGGCCGGCGCAAGCGCGCGGCTGACGCCTACCGCGCGAAAAGGCCTTGGCCGCCAAGCAGGCCGGTGACGCCCGGTCCCATCCCCATGGCGCGCTCCGCGAACATCTTCTTCAGCCGCGGCATGCGGTCCACCGCCGCGATGCCGAGGCGCCGCGCGAGGCGGATGCCGGGGGTGTCGTTGCTGAACAGGCGCTCGATGGCGTGGCAGGCGCCGAGCATCAGCGCCGCATCAGGGCGCGCCCGGCGGTCATAGCGGGCGAGCACGGCGGGGCTGCCGGGGTCTTCCCCCGCCGTCGCGGCCTCGATCACCGCTTCGGCCAGGGCGGCCACGTCCCGGAAGCCGAGGTTGAGCCCCTGGCCGGCGACGGGGTGGATGCCATGGGCGGCATCCCCCACCAGGGCAAGCCGCGTATCCGTCTGGCGGGAGGCCCAGAGCGCCGTGAGCGGATAGGACCAGCGCCGCCCGATCGGGCGGATGGCGCCGAGATGGTTGCCGAGGCGGCGCGTCAATTCGCGCCCGAAGGCCGCGTCGTCCATCGCCAGGAAACGCGTGGCAAGATCCCGCCGGTCCGCCCAGACGAACGCGCTGGCATGGGGGAATGCGGCGGTGCCGAATCCCCCGGGACCGGCCAGCGGCAACTGGGCGAAGGGGCCGTTGGGCAGGAACATCTCCAGCGCCGTTCCGTGATGCGGCTTTTCATGCGCGAAGGCGCCCACCATGCCGGTCTGGCCATAGTCGTGGCGGGACACGGTGATGCCGGCCTCTCGCCGCAGCGGCGAATCGCGGCCCTCGGCGGCGACGACGAGACGCGCCGCGATCACCCGCCCGGCATCCGGCCCGCCGGTCAGGCGGATGGTTGCCCCTTCCGGGGCCCGGGTCACGGCGGCCTCGGCGGGGGCGAAGACGTGCAGGTTGGGCTCCGCCGGCAGGCGGGCGTTGAGTGCCACGCGCAGCGCCCTGGCTTCGACCATCCAACCGAAGGGGTCTTCCCCGGCGCCCACCTCATCCGCATCGAAATCGAGCTTGAGCGGGGAGGGGCGATGGCCGGGCCGGCCATCGGCGACGCGGATGTGGCGGATCGGCTGCGGGGGTTCCGGCAGCCGGTCCCAGATGCCGGCGGCGGCCAGCAGGCGCTGGCTGGTCAGCGCGATCGCATAGGCGCGCCCATCGAACTCCGGCAGCGCCATCGGCGGCAGGGGCGCGCGGTCCAGCACCGCGGTCTGGACGCCGGCGGCGGCCAGCGTTGCCGCGAGGGTCGCGCCGACCGGGCCGGCGCCGATGATGCAGACGGAGACGGAAAGGGGTTCGCTCATGCCGGGAAAGTCGGACCAAAGCGGCGGTTCGGCAAGGGTGTGTCGCAAAACAGGCATATGCACAAAAACTCAGCAACAGAGGAGGGAGGAAATATGGCGGCGGTGTCACAACCCTGGCGAGTCCGGCTGTTGTCATGGCGGTTCAGTGTCGGAGGAACCGGTGCGTGTCTTGGCACGGTCCTTGGAAGGGAAGTCGCCATAGGCCTAGGAAGGGGAATAGCGGCGCGATGAAGCTGGTGATGGCGATCATCAAGCCCTTCAAGCTGGACGAGGTGCGCGATGCGCTCACCCCGCTCGGCGTGCAGGGGCTGACGGTGACCGAGGTAAAGGGCTTTGGTCGGCAGAAGGGCCAGACCGAAATCTACCGCGGCGCCGAATATCATGTGAGCTTCCTGCCGAAGCTCAAGATCGAAGTCGCCGTGGCCGCCGAGATGGTGGACGCGGTGGTCGAGGCGATCGCCGGTGCGGCGCGCACCGGCAAGATCGGCGATGGCAAGATCTTCGTCATGGATGTGGAGCGCGCGCTGCGCATCCGCACGGGCGAAACCGACGACCAGGCGCTGTGACCATGTCGGGCAACACCTTCAAGACGGGGATACGGGGAATGAGGATGCTTGCGCGCGCCATCGCCTTGGCGCTGCCGGCGATGGTCGCGGCCGGTTCGGCCTTCGCGGAGGACGCGAAGATCGACACGGGCGATACCGCCTGGATGCTGACCAGCTCCGCCATCGTGCTGATGATGGCGGTGCCTGGCCTGGCGCTGTTCTACGCCGGCATGGTCCGGAAGAAGAACGTGCTGGCCACGATGATGCAGACCTTCGCCATCACGGCCGTGGTCGGCGTGCTGTGGGTGGCGGTGGGCTACAGCCTCGCCTTCGGCGAGGGCAATGCCTGGATCGGCGACGTGTCCCGCCTGTTCATGGCGGGCATGGCGGAAGGCTGGGACAAGCCCTTCACGCTGGGCAGTGGTGACGCGGCGGTGGCGACGACCATCCCGGAAAGCGTCTTCGCGATGTTCCAGATGACCTTCGCCATCATCACCGCGGCGCTGATCACTGGCGCTGTGGCGGACCGGATGAAGTTCTCCGCCCTGCTGCTGTTCATCTCCCTGTGGACGCTGCTGGTCTATTCGCCCGTCGCGCATTGGGTTTGGCATCCGAATGGCTGGCTGTTCGCCCTCGGTGCGCTGGACTTCGCGGGCGGCACGGTGGTGCACATCAATGCCGGCGTTGCCGGCCTGGTGGCGGCGCTCGTGCTCGGCAAGCGCGTTGGCTACGGCACCGACAACATGTCTCCCTACAACCTCGCCTTCGCCGTGATCGGCGCTGGTCTGCTGTGGGTGGGCTGGTTCGGCTTCAATGCCGGTTCCGCCGTGGGCGCCGGTGCGCGCGCCGGCATGGCGATGCTGGTCACGCAGGTCGCGGCGGCGGCGGCGGTGCTCGCCTGGCTGGCGGCGGAATGGATGATCAAGGGCAAGCCGTCCGTCCTCGGTGCCATTTCCGGCGCGGTGGCGGGCCTGGTTGCCATCACCCCGGCGGCGGGTTTCGTGATGCCGGGTGCGGCGCTGATCATTGGTGCGGTTGCCGGCCTCGCCGGCTTCTGGGGCGCCACGGCGCTGAAGCATGCCTGCGGGTATGACGACAGCCTGGACGCCTTCGGCGTGCATGGCGTGTGCGGCATCCTTGGCGCGCTGCTGACGGGCATCTTCGCCTATGGCCCGCTTTCCGCCACCCCGGCGCTGCCCGAGGGCTCGTCCGGTTCGGGCGCGCAGTTCCTGCTGCAATGCTACGCGGTGGGTGCGGTGTTCCTGTTCACGGCGGTCGTGACCTACATCCTGCTGAAGATCGTGGACGCCATCGTCGGTCTCCGCGTCTCCGAGGAAGAGGAGCGTGAGGGCCTGGACGTGGTGCTGCACGGCGAGCGCCTGGGCTGATCCTTCAACCCGGGGGTGGCGCGCGAAAGGCGCCGCCCGCCGGAGCTGGAAAGGGCGTCGGGGCAACCCGGCGCCCTTTTCCGTTCAGGGGGCTTCGTTGGCATGCAGTGTTGCAAAATTGAGTGGGTTGCAAAATTGCCGTGCCGGGTTGCGTCCGGCGCGGGGATACAGGCCTTGGCCTCTGCGCGGCACAGGTCTATGTAGCCACCATGCAGGCACGCAAGCTTTTTGATTTCAACGACCGTCGCAACGCGGCGGAAGAAGCCCGTAAGAAGGCAGCCGAGAAGTTCCAGTCGCTCAAGTCGCGACTCGACGATCCCTCGGTCCAGCAGAAGATGGCGGAGCAGAAGGCCATCGCCGACGCTCGCGCCCAGCGCCAGGCCGAACGCGCCGCGGAAAAGGCGGCCGAAGCCGCCCGGATCGCTGCCGAGAAGGCCGCCGCCGAAGCCGCCGCCGCCGCTGCCCGGAAGGAAGCCGAGAAGGCCGCCGCCGAGGACGCGATGCGCGCCCGGGCCGCGGAGATCGACGCGCAGAACCGTGCCCACCTCCTCGACGCCGAGAAGAAGGCCCGCGCCCTGTCCGTCGCCGCCGAGCAGAAGGCCAAGCGGGACGCCCGCTACGCCGCCCGCAAGTCCCGCACGAAGTAGGATCGACCGCGGCGAAGGCACCCGCCTTCGCCCATCTCGCCGATGAAGGGCGCCTCCGCGGGAGCGGCAGGCGCCTTTTTTTGTGGTATTTTTTTGCCCTCAGACGGCGGGCGCCGGCTTGCCTTCGCGGCACTGGCGGCAACGCCCTACCGCAGCTTCGTTGCCAGTTCTGGGTTGCAATCGGCCATCGCTGGCCCGGCCTTCAGCCCGAGGCGCGCCGAGACCGCATAGGCGCAGCCGAGGTTGGACGAGAGCATCGGCACCCCGATCCTCTCCCGCATCCAGCGCATCGCATCCAGCGTCGGCATCCCGGTGCCGGAGAGCAGCACGGCGCAATCCGCCGGTGGGCGCAACTTCGCCAGGCCATCCGCCACTTCCTCAGGCGTCAGCTCATAGGCGCGGAAGGTCTCGCTGACCTTGTAGCTGTCCACCAACTCCAGCCCCTCGGCGCGCCAGTAGCGTTCGGCGCGCTCGGTCAGCCAGCCGGGGTAGGGGGAGAACAGCAGCAGCTTCGGGCGGCCGAGCGCGGCCAGCGATTCCGCGATGCCGCGGGCCGCCAACACCATCGGCCTGCCGAGCGCCGCGGAGACGCGCTCCTGCGTCGCCGCATCCTCCGCCGGCGGCACGGCGTAGCTCGGGCCGGTGATGCCATAGATCGCGGCATCCAGCGGCAGGGCGCCGAAACCATCGAGGGAGCGGTCCAGCGCCTCGATATAGGCGGCGTTGCGCTGTTCGAGGGTGGTGCCCGGCATCACCGGCATCCGCGTGACATGCAGCGCCGCTTCCGGCGCCAGCAGGTGGCGGATCTCATGCTCCACCGCGGGGTTGGCGGAGGGGGTGACGAGGGCGACGCGGTGCGTGGGGTGCCAGTGGCGCGGCGGCCACGCGGGCGAGGGGTCGGTCATGCCGGCATTCCCACCTTGGCGATATCGAGCATCGAGGCCTCCCTCGCCCAGGACAGCGCCTCGCCGTGGGTCATGGCGGCCATGCGGGCCACCTCGTCCGCCGGGCTGGCGGAAACCCTGGCATCGGTGCGAGGCAGCAGGGCGTCCCGCACCACATGCAGCCGGGCATCCGCCCAGGATTGCAGCAGCCGATCGGACGCGCCCTTCAAGACGGCATCGAGCGTGGCGGCCAGCGTCATCGCATCATGCACGCCGGCATTCATGTTCATCCCGCCCCGCGTATTGGTCAGGTGGGCGGCATCTCCGGCGAGCAGCACGCGGCCGGCGCGATAGGCCGTCGCCATGGCACGCTTCACGCCATAGACGTCCCGCCCCTCGATCGGCAGGTCGCGCAGCGCCGGCAGGAAGCGGGCGATGCGGGCGCGGGCGTGGTCCTCCGCCAGCGCGGCCTCATCCGTCATCTCCGGGGCGACGCGGAAGATCAGGCGCCAGACCTTGGGCATCCGCAGCAGGGAACAGGACCCCGTCGCATCATAGAGGTAGCCAAGGCCATCGAGGTCAGCGATGTGGTCCCGCAGATCGACGGGCGTGAGCAGGCGCACCACGCGATGCGCGTAGTCATTCGTCTCCGCCCCGATGCCGGCGAGGCCACGCAGCGCCCCTCCGGCGCCATCGCAGCCGATGGCGTAGCGTGCGCGGTGGGTGGAGCCGTCCGCCGCGTGCAGCGTGACGCCTGCCGCATCCTGCTCCATCGCCTCCACCCCCGCCTGGAAGCGGACGGTGCCGGGGGGAAGCGCGGCAAGAAGGGCGGGCGTGACATCCTGCTGTTCGCGGTGCCAGCGATGCGGGAAGCCGGTCTCCGCGGCGAGGATGCCGAGATCGAGCGTCGCCGCCGTGCCGTCATCGACCCGGCGCCAGAGGATGCGGTCGATCCGCACCCCGCCGGGCAGCAGGGGCCGCAGCACGCCGAGGCTGTCCAGCGCATCGAGTGTGGGCGGGTGGAAGGTGGAGGCGCGGGAGGCGGTGGACAGGCCCTCCCGCTTTTCCAGCACGCGGACGGCGATGCCGCGCTGGCGCAGCGCCAAGGCGAGGGTCAGGCCAACCGGGCCGGCGCCAGAGATCAGGATGTCAGCGTCCATCAGCCGAAAAGATCCTTGGCTGGCTGGTCATGCAGCAGGGTGGCAATGGCGCGGGAGACACCCTCGGCCCCGAGGGTGGGGGTGGCAAATCGGGAAAACTTCGCCACCGCCTCGCTTTCCGTCATCGGGCGGTCCGGGTCGCCGGTCACGCCGGTGACGCTGGCACTTTCGCCGCCGATGGTGACGGCGGCGCCGCGCAGGCCGGCGGCGGTCAGCGCAGGATTCTCCACCAGCACCACGGCGGCTTCGAGGGCACGCAGCGTCGGGTCCGCCAGGGCGGCTTCGGTATAGGCGGCGGGGCCGAGATCGCCCTGGTGCAGCGCGCAGGCGACGGCCCAGCTCAGGCTGAACTGGGCGGAGATGGCGGCGGTGGGGCCCCGGTTGCCGGCGTAGCGGAGGGCCTCAGCATAGGTGGCGAGAGTGATGGGGCCTCCGGCCCCGGCGGCGGCCAGACGCCCCCGGAGCGCGATCGCCGCCGCCGCCGCGTAATGCGCGTGGCGGACGCCGGCGAAGGGCTTGAGATAGGCTTCCTCCAGCAGCCAGGTGCCGGGCGCTTCCATCCGGGCCGGGCTTTCATGTCCCAGCGCGATCAGCCGCCCCGTCTCGAAGCCTTCCTCC
>CANJXD010000103.1 GCA_947478535.1 Acetobacteraceae bacterium | reverse complement strand
GGCCCCCTCCCCGATATCCCGGAGACCGAGGGCGGGAAAAGCGGGCGGGAGCGCGCCATCACCATGGCGCGGCGGGACAATCTGACGGTGCGCCAGCTCGCGCAGCGGCTCGGCGGCTATGGCGGGCTGGCGATGGTGGGCACGGCCGAGACCATCGCGGATGAGATGGAACAGTGGCTGGACGCGCGGGGATGCGACGGCTTCAACATCATGTTCAGCCACGTCCCCGGCGGGCTCGACGCCTTCTGCGACAAGGTGGTGCCGGAATTGCAGCGGCGCGGCCTGTTCCGCACCGAGTATGAGGGCACGACGCTGCGCGACCATCTCGGCCTGCCGCGGCCGGCGAACCGCTTCTTCAGCGCGCCCGGGACACCGCCAGCCTGACCGCGGCCGGCACCGGCTCCACCAGCGGCACCGTGAAGCGCGGCCGCAGCCTCTCCGCCACCGCGGCGAGCGGCCCGCCGCCGATGATGACGGCATCGGGCGCGCTCGCTGCGATGCCCTCCGCCACCACCTGCCCCAGCACCGCCTCCAGGCGCGCCGGGTCCGCCATCAACGCGGCGGCATCGCCCGGGGTCAGCCAGGTGCCGGCGAAGCGGTCCGCATGACCATAGGCGATGAGGCGCCGGGCGATGGCCTCCACGAGGTCGGTCGTCGTCGTGGCGATGGCGAAGCGGCCGAAGGCGGCGGCCTCCTCCATCGCGGCCTCGGCGATGCCGGTGACGGGGATCGGCGCGAGGGCGCGGCAGGCATCGAGGCCAGGGTCCCCGAAGGCGGCGATGATGATGCCGGCATAGGGCGAGAGGTCCGTCGAGGCGACCAGCGCTTCCGTCGCCACGGCGCCCATGGCGAGCAACGCCTCATTCGTCAGCAGGGCCGCGCCGTGCGTGACCGTCGCGGCCTCGATCACCACGCCGGCCGGCGCCGCCGCCTGGGCGATGCGCTGCATGGTGGCGGTGGTGGCCTGGTTGGTGTTGGGGTTGATCAGCAGCAGGCGCATGGCGCGAAGTCCCGGCAGCGGTTTCAGCGGCGCCGCCAGGCCTGGGTGGCGCGGGAAGCCAGCGCGGCGACGACCATCTGCAAGAGCTTGGCCGAAGCGGCGATGGCGAACAATACGCAGGCCATGGCGGCGGCCGCGCTGGCCTGGCCCGCTTCATCCATATGCACCACCGCGACGGAAGCGGGCTTCGTGCCCGGGCCATAGAGGAAGATCACGGCGCTGACCGTCGTCAGCGCGCTGACAAGCAGGTAGACCCAGATCTCCAGCAGGGCCGGCAGGCAGATCGGCAAGGTGACTCGCGTGAAGGTGACGGCGACCGGCACCTTGAGGCTGGCACCCACCGCCTCGAACTCCGGGTCCAGATGGCGGATGGCGGTGGAGGCCGTGAGGTGTGCCACGGTGTAGAAATGCGCGATCGAGTTCAGCACCAGGATCGCCAGCGTGCCATAGACGAAGCCCAGCGGATTGGCGGGGTGGTTGAAGAACAGGATATAGGCGAGGCCGAGCACGAGGCCCGGGATCGCCAGCGGCGCCGTCGCCAGCAACCCCACCGTGCCGCACAGCGCCCGCGCGGCCGCCGTCACCTGCGGCGCGCGTTGCAGCAGCCAGGCGACGATGAAGATCAGCGGCGTGCCGATCGAGGCCGCCAGCACGGCCATGCGGACCGAGACGAGCACGCTCGCCCAGCCATCGGCGTCGAAGCGCGCGAAATCATAGTTGTCGAGCGTGAGCGCCAGGTTCCACGGCCAGAACCGGATGAAGGACCCCCAGGCCGCGATCCCGATGATGCCGAGCAGCGCGACCGCGACCGCGACGCAGAGCAGCAGAAGCGGCAGATCCCGTGCCAGGCGGGGCTTCGGGATATAGGGCACGGCGCGGCCAGTCAGCGTGGCGCTGCGCTGGCGTTCGGCCCAGCGTTGCAGCGTGAAAGCAAGCAGCGCCGGCGCCAGCAGCACCAGCCCCACCACCGCGCCCATGTTGAAATCCTGCAGGCCGACGACCTGCTTGTAGACATCGGTGGCGAGCACCGGGAACTGCCCGCCGATGATCTTCGGGATGCCGAAATCCGTCATCACCAGGGAAAAAACGACCACCCCCGCCGAGACCAGCCCGAAGCGCGCCCCGGGCAGGGTGACACTGGCGAAAATCCGGGCACGCCCGGCCTTCAACGCCTCCGCCGCTTCATACAGCCGGGCATCGGCACCGGTCAGCGCGACGCCGAGGATGATGGCGGCGGAGGGGAAGCAGGCAAAGCACTGCGCGACGATGATGCCGCCGGGGCCATACAGATTCTCCCCCGGCAGCATCCAGCGCAACAGCCCCTGGTTGCCGAACAGGTAGATCAGCGCGAGCGCCGGCAGCAGCGACGGGGCCAGGATCGGCAGCACCATCACCACGCGGAAGAACGGCTTCAGCGGGATGCAGGCGCGGTGCAGCGCATAGGCGTAGCCGAAGGCGAGCGGCAGGACGATCAGCGTCGTCAACCCCGCCGTCCAGAGGCTGTTCCAGACGGAGCGGGACAGCGAGGGCGTACTGACATAGGCGGCGAAATTGGCGAGGCCGACGAAATGCCCGGCCTGGTCCTGGAAGGCGCGCAACAGCAGCAGCGCCATCGGGAAGGCCAGCGCCACGACCAGGAACCCCAGCGCGAGCCAAAGCCCCGCCTGCATCAGCCGGTCATCCGTCGTGGCGCCGACCCGCACCAAGGGTGCCGCCGCGCCAGACATCGACGCCTCAGACATCGATCGGGAAGACCATCACCGCGGCGGCCGGCACGGCAACCGGAACGCTGGCGCCCAGGCCAGCACCCAACACCCGCATTTCCTCCGCACGCAGATCCGCCTCCAGCCGCAGCCGGCCGGCTTCGAGCGCGAGGCGGCAGGTGGCGCCGTTGAATTCGATGTGGACGATCTGCATCTGCACGGCCCCTGGCATGCCCTGCGCCGCGGCGCCGACCTGCACATCCTCCGGCCGGATGAAGGCATGCACCTCCGTCCCGTAGGCGAGGCCGCGCACGGCCTCCGCCGGAAAGGCATGCCCGGCCGCGAGAAGTCGCGCCGGTGTCGCATCCACCACCGCCTCGATGCGCGATGACCGCCCGACGAAGCCGGCGACGAAGGCCGTCGCGGGGTTGCGATAAACCTCCTCCGGCGTGCCGACCTGCTCGACATGGCCGCGGGACATCACGACGATGCGGTCGGAGACGGCCATCGCCTCCTCCTGGTCATGCGTCACCATGATGGTGGTGACGCCGAGCCGGCGTTGCAGGGCGCGGATCTCCTGGCGCAGATGCAGCCGCACGATGGCATCCAGCGCCGACAGGGGTTCATCGAGCAGCAGCAGCCCCGGCTCCGGCGCCAGGGCGCGGGCGAGGGCCACGCGCTGCTGCTGACCACCCGACAACTGCGCGGGGTATTTGGTGGCGTGATCGGCGAGGCCGACGAGCTCGATCAGCTCCGCCGCCCGCGCCGCCGCGCGCGGCTTCGGCCAGGAAGCGCCGCGCAGCCCATAGGCGATGTTGCGCTCCACCGTCAGGTTCGGGAACAACGCGTAGCTCTGGAAGACGATGCCGAAATCCCGCGCCGCCGGCGGCAGGCCCGTAATCTCCCGCCCCGCCTGGCGGATCACGCCGCGCGTCGCCGGATCCAGCCCCGCGATCGCGCGCAGCAGCGTCGTCTTGCCGCAGCCGGACGGGCCGAGGAAGGAGACGAATTCCCCCTCGGCGATCGACAGCGACACATCCTTCAGCGCAACGAAGGCGCCGAACTGCTTGCCGACGCCGGTGATGGACAGGAAGGGTGCGGGGCGCGCCGCGTTGTCAGCCAGCGCGCCCTGCATGGCGAGAGACACCGGCTTCAGCGCGGCGCGGACTTGCCGTCGAAGCGCTGGGCCCATTCCCGCAGGATGCGGTCACGCGCCTCGGCGGTTTCGCGGAAGTTCACATTGACCAGGCGCTGGGAGAATTCCGCGGGATAGTTGCGGACCGTGGCATCCACCCCCGGCATGGCGAGCAGGGCGTAGAAGCGGCCATACTGTTCCATCGCCGGGCGCGTCACCGCGAAATCGGCCAGCCGCTTCGCCGCATCCAGGTTGCGCGTGCCGCGCATGATGGCCGTCGCCTCGAGGTCGAAGCCCACGCCATCGGTCGGCACGATGACCTCGATCGGCGCGCCCTGGTTGCGCAGCGTGACGGCGCGCATGTCGAGCGAGATGCCGACCGCGTATTCGCCGCGCGCGGCGTTGTTGCAGGGGGCGCTGCCGGAATGGGTATAGACCTGCGCATTCTCATGCAGGCGAGTCATGTAGTTCCAGGCATTCGCCTCGCCCATCGTGTTCATCCAGCCGGCGACGGTCAGGAAGCCGGTGCCGGAGCTCGAGGGGTTCGGCATCACCACCTGGCCGCGATAGCGCGGGTCCAGGAGGTCCGCCCAGGTGGTGGGGCGCGGCAGGTTGCGCTGCTGGGCGACCACAGTGTTGAAGCAGATGGTGGAGACGAAGGCATCCATGCCAGCCCAGGTCATCGGGCTGCGTTCGCTGCGCATGTTCGGCCGCAGGGCCTCGGCGCCGGCGGGCGTATAGCCCTCCAGCATGTCGAGGCCTTCCATCTGCAGCAGCGAATAGACGGACAGCCCCCAGACGATATCGGCGCGCGGGTTCTGCCGTTCCGCGATCAGCCGCGCGGTGATCACGCCCGTGCTGTCGCGCACCCAGACGATCTCGATATCCCGCACCGCCGATTCGGCCGCCGCCTTGAAGGGGGCGAGTTGCTCGTTCTCGAGGGCGGTATAGACGGTGAGCCGCGTTCGCTGCTGCGCCTCCGCCACCGGGATGGCAAAAGCGAAGGAGGCGGCGAGGCCGCCGGCGAGGATAGCGATAGGGCGCATGGGCGCGGGTCCTTCCCAGGAATGCGTCCCGCCCCGTAGCGCGTTCTTCACGACACGCTGGCGACAGTTATGTTGCGGTTCGATGACAGGCGTCAACCCGCATCACGGCCGCTCACCCGCCGCCATCCGCGCCTCGATCGCCAGCAGCGCCGCCGGCAGATCCGCGATGGAATCGATGACGCAATGCGCGCCGGCCTCCACCATCTCCGCCGTCGCGCGGGTCCGGATCGCGGCGCGGGCCTCCTCCGACAGCGCATCGAGTTCCACGGCCGAAAGCCCCGCGATATTGCCGGTCAGCGCAAGGCCGATGGTCCAGGTGCCGGCGGCGCGGCCCTCCCCGATCCCGGGCGGCGTGTCATCCACCTTCACCACGCTTTCGGCCGGCCAGACGCCGAGCTCGGCCATCGCCTTCCACATCTGCAAGGGGGCCGGGCGGCCCGCGGCGAGGTCGCCGGCGCAGATCATGATCTCCGGCACGAAGCCCTGCGCGGCGGCGAGCGGCGCGAGGCGCTGCATGATCGGGCGGGTATAGCCGGTGGTGGACCCCACGCGGATGCCGCGCGCGGCCAGCGCCGCAAGTGCTTCTAGCGCCCCGGGGATCAGCGCGCTGTGCTCCTCGACGGCGGCGATGTTCAGGGGCTCGAAGACCTCGAAGATCGCCTGCACATCGGCTTCCGAGAAATCCCGGCCATGCACGGCGTGCCAAGCACCGTTCACCGCGCGGCCGACGGCGCGGATATGGTCCGCCTTGGCCATGCCCATCGGCCCTCGCGCATCGGCGATGGAGATGGCGACGCCGAAGCGGGCGAAGGCGGCGACGAAGGCGCCCATCGGCGCCCGGCTGCCATGGTCCAGCACCGTGCCGGCCCAATCGAGGATGACAGCCTTGATCATGTGAGGACACCCATGTCTGTGAGAACTTCCTCCGCCAACCCGAAGGCGGTGGAGGCACCAGTGCCGGAGGTGACGGAGACCAGCCGGATGCCGGGCGAGACCGCCTCCACGAAGGCATCCTCCGGCCCGGAGGGATAAAGCCCCGTCCAGCGTTCCACCACCGGCGGCGGCGCGCCGAGCACCTGGGCATATTCATCAAGGATCAGCGCATCCACCGCTTCCGGCTGGAAGGGATCCGGCGTCGGCCCGTAGTGGTGGCTGTCCCCCGCCACCAGCGTCCCATCCGCGGCCTGCACGACGATGAGGTGCACGCCGTGGTCGAGATGCGGCCCCTGTTCGGCCCGCAATCGGGCACGCAAAGCGGGGAGCGAGGGCGCGATGTCATAGCCGCGATAGCGATGCAGGCCGAGGTCGCTCATCACCGCCGCTGGCATCCGCCAGCCGGGATCGGCCAGGCGCAGCATGTGCAGCTTGCAGAGTGTGACATCCCGCCGCGCGAAAACCTCGGGAAACAGGGTCACCAGGTCCGGGCCCGGGCAGACGATGATGCGATCGGCTTCCAGCACGCCATCCGTCGTATGGACG
This sequence comes from Acetobacteraceae bacterium, assembly GCA_947478535.1. The sequence continues at coordinate 7,556 of CANJXD010000103.1, read as the reverse complement.
CGCCCTTCCTCCACGCCCCGCACGGCGCGGCGGCGGGCGAAGGTCACGCCGAGGCTCTCCGCGAGATAGGCGGCAATGCGGGGAATTGCCTCCCGGCTCTCGACGCGGAGTTCATGCGGGGAATGCAGCGCGGCGAGCACGGCGCCGTCCTGGCGCAAGGGCGCGGGCAGTGCGCCGGGGCGAAGGATACGGCAGCCCTGGCCCATTTCGCTGACCAGGAATTCCTCCAGCACCGTCACGGCTTCGGGGCGGCGGGCGGCCATCAGCAGGCCGCGATGGATCACCGGGATGCCGACGGCTTCCACCAATTCGGCCCAGACATCGCGAGCACGGCGGGCGCGGCGCCAGGTATGGGGCAGGCCCTGGCCGGTGACGGTGATGAATCCGAAATTGCGGATCGAGGCGCCATTCGCCTGCGCGTCCCGATCCACCACGACGACGCGCAACCCCTGACGCGCCGCGAGCAGCGCATGGGCCAGGCCAACGATGCCCGCGCCGACGATGATCAGGTCGTATCGCCGCTGCTCTGGTCCGGTCATCCGCCCAGGTTTATCGCGCATCGCTGCCTCGGCAAGTGACAGCCAGATGAAATCTGCTGGCACGACGCATCACCCCGCACGCCGAATGCGCAGCCCTGCCCGGCCTTTGACCAGGGATTTTCGCCGATTGTCCCACCGAGACGGCCCCATCGACGGCGCGGCCCGATTGCGGCAACCCTGCCGCCACGCACCCCACCGAGGCCCCCATGGACAACGCCCCCATCATCGAGACCATCCGCGGCCTGCTCGAACTGCGCGCCGATGGACAATACGGGCTGCATGACGTCACCCAGCGCCAGCACGCCCTGCAATCCGCCTGGGCGGCGGAGAAAGATGGGCGCGACGATGCCCTCATCACCGCCGCGCTGCTGCACGATATCGGCCATCTCGTGCATGACCTCGGCGAGGACCCCGCCTCCGCGGGCGTCGATGACCGGCATGAGGAGCTGGGCCATGCCTGGCTCGCCCAGCATTTCAGGTCGGAGGTGACGGAGCCGGTGCGGCTGCATGTCGCGGCAAAGCGCTATCTCTGCGCCACGGAGGCCGATTATTTCGGCCGCCTCGCCCCCGACAGCGTCCGCAGCCTGGCCCTGCAGGGTGGGCCGATGTCGGCCGAGGAGGTCGCGGCCTTCCGCGCCCTGCCGCAGGCGGATGCCGCGGTGATCCTGCGCCGCTATGACGAGGCGGCGAAGGTGAAGGATCTGGTGACGCCGCCCGTCACCCACTTCCTGCCACGCGTGGCGCGCTGCCTGCGCGCCTGATCGTCAATCCGGCGGGGCGAGGCGCGCCGCCTCGGCCTTCAGCGTCGCCGCGATGACCTCCGTGACGGCGCGGATACGGGGCGTGTGGCGGATATCCTGGTGAACCGCGAGAAATATCTCGCGCGCCGGGCACGGCTCCGGCGTCGCGATCCGGACCAGCGGCGCGGCATCCCCCATGAAGCGGCTGAGCGCCACCAGCCCCATCCCCGCTTCCGCCGCCGCGCGCTGGCCGTAGCGGCTGTTGTGCCGCATGGCGAGGCGGGCCTGCTGCGTCATCCCCGCGAACCAGCCCATCTCCGGCAGGTGCATCGCCTCGGCGATGTTGAGAATAACGCCATGCCCGGGCGCGCCGGCCGCGAGATCCGGCATCCCGTGCCGATCGAGATAGGCGGCCGAGGCATAGACCCCGAAGCCCAGCGTGCCGAGGCGCCGCACCGCGAGATCCTGCTGCGTGAGGCGCGCGAGGCGCACCGCGATATCCGCTTCCCGCCGTGCCAGCGACAGGCTGCGCGCATCGGCCGCCACATCCAGCACGATGCCGGGGTGGTCGCGTTGCAGGGCAGCGAAGGCGGTGGTCAGCACATCGACCGCGAGGATCTCGACACTCGTCACCCGCACCACGCCTTCCAGGCGAATATCCCGCCCGTTGATGCGGCGTTCCACGGCCAGCGCCTCGGCCTCGATCCGCTCGACATTGCCCATCACCGCCTCCCCCGCCGGGGTGAGGACAAAGCCACCAGGGGTGCGGGAGAGCAGCCGGGCGCCGGCGCGGCCTTCCATGGCCGTCAACCGCCGCCCCATCGTGGTCTGCGTGACCCCCAGCGCGCGTGCGGCGGCGGAGAGCGTGCCGTGGCGGGCAATGGCCAGGAAGCTTTGCAGGTCATCCCAGGGCAGCATCATGCACCTCTGCGTTTTCGCATGGAGATAGTGCATCAATAGGGAATTTCATGCGGAACCGAAAGGCGCGAAACCCTGGCCACCGGCGGCACCCCCGCCCTTGCAGGAGACCACCCGATGTCCGCCACCACCTTTTCCGCCACCCGCGCCCTGACCACCGAGGCCACCGCCCCCTATGGCATCGCCGCGCTGCGCATCAGCCAGGGCGCGCTGTTCGTTGCCCATGGCGCGATCAAGCTGTTCGTCTTCACCCCGGCCGGCACGGTCGGCTATTTCGGCTCGCTCGGCCTGCCCGCGCCGCTGGCCTACCTCACCATCCTCATCGAGATCCTGGGCGGCCTGGCGCTGATCGCCGGCGTCTTCACCCGCGTGGTGTCACTCGCCCTGGTGCCGGTGATGCTGGGCGCGCTGGTGCTGGCGCATGCCAGCAAGGGCTTCCTGTTCAGCAGCCCCGGTGGCGGCTGGGAATTCCCGGCCTTCTGGATCGTGGCGCTGCTGGCCCAGGCCGCCCTCGGTGCCGGCGCCTTCGCGCTGCGCGGCGAGAAGTAGAAATACCCGCCCCTCAAGACGGGCCGCATGCGCGGCCTCACCCGCCTTGGGTGGGCGGACGGCGCCCGCTTCCACCTCCCTGACAACGCGCCACGACGGGAAACACTGCCATGCAACCCAGTCTGTTCCTGAGCCACGGCTCCCCCGTCCTGCCACTGATGCGGATGCCGGCCAGCGAATTCCTGGCCGGCCTCGGCAAGGCCTGGGAGGAGCGCTTCGGCCGACCGAAGGCGATCCTCGTCGCCTCCGCCCATTGGGAAACCGACCAGCCCATGGTCAACGCCGTGGCGGTGAACGAGACGATCCACGATTTCTACGGCTTCCCCGCGCCGCTCTACCGGCTGCGCTACCCCGCCCCCGGCGCGCCGAAGCTGGCGGACCGCGTGAGTGACCTGCTCTGCGCCGCCGGGCTGCAGAGCCGGATCGATACGCAGCGCGGGCTCGACCACGGCGCCTGGTGCCCGCTGATCCTCGCCTGGCCGGAGCATGACATTCCCGTGTTGCAACTTTCGGTGCAGAGCGAGCTTGGACCCGCGCACCATCTGCAACTGGGGGAGGCGCTGCGCCCGCTGCGCGACGAAGGTGTGCTCATCATCGGCTCCGGCAGTTGGACGCATGACCTGCGACGCTTCCGTGGCCAGGCGCTGGACGCGCCGGAGACGGCGGATGTCACCGAATTCAGCGACTGGATGGACCAGGCGCTGCAGGAGGGGCGGCGCTGCGACCTGCTCACCTATCGCCACAAGGCACCCTTCGCCGTGCAGCAGCACCCGACCGAGGAACACCTGTTGCCGCTGTTCGTGGCGATGGGCGCGGGCGGGGATGCGCTGAAGCCGGAACGCCTGCACAGCAGCAACACCTATGGGATGCTGCGGATGGATGCCTACGCCTTTCATTGAGCCGCGACGCTTTCAAGGAGACTTCCCATGTCCGCCATCAGCATCGCCGTCATCGTCGGCAGCCTGCGCAAGGAGTCGCTGAACGCGCAGCTCGCCCGTGCCGTGACGCGCCTCGCCCCCACAGGCTTCGCCTTCACCACGATCGGCATCGGCGACCTGCCGCTGTATGACCAGGACGCGGATGCGCTGCCGGCGGCCCCCGCCGTCGCCCGCCTGCGCAGCGAGATCGCCGCGGCGCAGGGGCTGCTGTTCGTGACGCCGGAATACAACCGCTCCATCCCCGGCGTGCTGAAGAACGCGCTGGACCAGGGCTCCCGCCCCTGGGGGAAGAGCGTGTGGGGCGGCAAGCCCGCGGGCGTGATGGGGATTTCCGTCGGCGCCGCCGGCACGGCGATGGCGCAGCAGCATCTGCGCAACGTGCTGAGCTACCTCGACGTGCCGATGCTGGCGCAGCCGGAAGTGTATCTGCAGGCGAAGGAAGGGCTGTTCACCGCTGATGGCGACATCGGCGAGGGCAGCCGGAAGTTCCTGCAGGGCTGGATGGACCGCTATGCCGCCTTCGTGACGCAGCACGTCGCCTGACACGCGACGGGGGGCGGCACCGCGCCACCCCCCATTCCCGCGTTCAGGATTGCGCGAACCACTTCGCGTCCAGCGCCGGCAGAAAGCCATCCGCCCGCATCGCCGCCAGCTGGCGGTTGATTTCCGCCAGTAGCGAGGCATCGGCAAGGCGCGTATCGATCCCGACATCGCGCGCATCCCAGACCGGGGAAACGCCGAGCCGCACGCGGGCATTGCGCGCCACATTCCAGCGCAGCACAGGCCGGGCGTTCACCACCGCCTCCACCCGCCCGGTGACCAGGTCCTGCAAGGCGAGCGGGAATTCATTGTAGGTCCGCACCTCGCGCGGCTGATTGGCCGTGAGGTTGCGGACGAACTGCTCCCCCGAGGTGCCGACCTGCACGCCGACGACACGGCCGGCCAGATCCTCCGGCTTCTCGATGCTCAGCCCTGGCCGGTAGGCGGCGGCGATGCCGGTGCGGTAATAGGCGGTGGAGAAGGCCATTCGGTCTCCCCGGTCCTGCGTCCAGGCCCCGGCCGCCGCGCCGATCATCAGGCCGCACAGGATGGAGGTGGCGGCGAGCCAGGCCGTGGTCATCGCGCCGCGCGCCAGGGATGGCAGCGCCTCGACGCTCGCCGAATTGGCGGACCTGGCGGAGGCCGGCGGGCTGTTGATGCGGAGCTGACCTGCTAGCCTGCCCCCGCGATGGATGCGGGGGATGGGTGGATGCGAGAGGTCGATCTGCTGGTGCAGGCGGGGTTTCTCTATCCCGTCACGGAGGGCATGCCGGTCATCACTGGCGGCGAGGTCGCCATTGCCGGGGATCGCATCCTGCATGCCGGCGCTGCCATGCCGCCGGGCCATTGGTCGCCGAAGCGGGTGATCGGCGGGGCGGAGACGGCGGTGCTGCCGGGCTTCGTCAACGCGCATTGCCACACCGGGAGCCTCGTCTTCCGCAGCCAGACCGATGACCACGCTGCGAAATCCGCCTTGTTCGATGTCGCCTTCCGGATGGAGAAGGACATCCCGGAGGAGGATTGGGCGCTGCTGGCCGAACTCGGCTGCGCCGACATGCTGCGCAACGGCATCACCACCATCAACGACATCTGGTATTCCCCCTGGGCGCTGGCGGAAACGGTGGAGCGCTGCGGGCTGCGCGCGCAGATCGCCAACAAGGTCTTCGATGTCCGCCTCGAAGCCCTGCGGGACGGGGACTACACGCATCACCCCGCGATCGGGGCGCAGCGCCTGGCCGATGGCGTCGCATTCGCAGGGCGCTGGCAGGGCGCGGCGGGCGGGCGCATCACCGCGCGCATCGGCACCCATGCCAGCGATACCTGCGCGCCCGGACTGCACCGCGAAGCCCGCGCGGAAGCCCGGCGGCTCGGCATCGGCATGCACACCCATGCCGCGCAGAGCCAGGGCGAGGTGGACCAGATCATGGCCGCCGAGGGCTGCGGGCCGCTGGAATTTCTTCGCGATATCGGGCTGCTGGACCGCGACGTGGTGCTCGCGCATCTGACCCTGGCGACGGCGGCGGACCTCGATGCGGTGGCGGAAACCGGCGCCCGCTACGCCCATTGCCCGACCATCTACCCCCGCCGCGGCCGCTACCCCGAACTCGAGAAGATCCAGGCGCGCGGCATCCCCACCGGCTTCGGCACGGATTGGATGCTGAATGACCCCTTCGAGGCCATGCGCAATGCCATCCAGGCCATGCGCCTGCGCCTGCGGGACCCCGCGGCGATGAGCAGCGAGCAGGCACTGTGGCTGCACACCATGGGGGCGGCGCAGGTGCTGGGACTGGACCATGAGGTCGGATCGCTCGAAGCCGGGAAGAAGGCGGATCTGATCGTCCTGGATCTCGCGAAGCCGCATCTCCAGCCCTTCTACGGCGCGCATTCGGCGCTGGTCTTCTACGCCCGCGCCAGCGACGTCCGCACCAGCGTCATCGATGGCCGCGTGGTGCTGGAGGATGGGCGGCCGGTGGCGCTGGACGATGGCGCGGCGCTGGCACGGATGCGGGGGCGCACACCGGTCTGGGCGCGGCAATTGCGGGCTCTGGGCAGCCGGGCGGCGGCGGGGTTCTGCTGCGGCTAGACGGGGCACCACCATGATGGCACCTTCACGCGCATGACAGGCTTGCAATTCTACGGCTGGGCCACGCCGAATTCGCAACGCGTCTCCATCATGCTCGAGGAATGCGGCCTCACCTACGCCGTCACCGGGGTGAATATCCGCGCGCGGCAGCAATTCGCGCCGGAGATCCTGGCGCTGAACCCCTATGGCAAGATCCCCATCCTGGTCGAGGATGGCCGCTCCATCTTCGAAAGCGGCGCCATCCTGCTGCACCTGGCCGAACGCCATGGCGTGTTGCTGCCGCGGGAAGGCGAGGCGCGAGCGAGCGTGCTGTCCTGGCTGATGGTGGCGCTGACCTCGCTCGGCCCCTTCACGGGGCAGGCGCATCACTGGACGGAGCTGGCACCGGAAAAGCCGGAAGCGGCGCGGGCGCATACGGTGGCGCTGGTCGACCGCGTCTATCGGCTGCTCGATGCACGGCTTGGCGCGGTGCCCTATCTCGCCGGCCCGGATTGCAGCATCGCCGATATCGCGGCCTATCCCTGGGTGGCCAGGCATGGCTGGGCCGACCGGGACCTGGCCACCACACCTCATCTCGCCGCCTGGTTCACGCGCATGGGCGAACGCCCGGCCGTGCAGCGCGGCATGCGCGTGCCGGAAGGCGCGCGGCTCGAATGACCAAGGGGAGAAACCCATGCTGAAGACCACCCTGCTGGCCGCCTGCGCTGCGCTGGCGCTGATGGCCTCGCCAATCCAGGCGCAGACCATCTCGCCGGACCGCGTGCTGCGGATGGTGCCGAATGCGGATTTGCAGACGCTCGATCCCATCAACACCACCGCCGGCGTCGTCTCCTCCCACGCCCATATGATCTACGATCAACTGTTCGGGCGCGATGCGGAGCAACGCCCGCAGCCGCAGATGGTGGGCGCGTGGTCGGTCTCCCCGGATGCGCTGGTCTGGCGCTTCACGCTGCGGGATGGCCTGCGTTTTCACGATGGCGCGGCCGTGACGGCGGAGGATGTCGTCGCCTCGCTCCGTCGCTGGGGGGCGCGGGACCCGCATGGCCGGCAGATCATCGCCATCACCACGGCGCTGACGGCCGAGGCCGATGGCAAGACCATCGTCTGGCAGCTCCGCCGCCCCTACGCGCTGATGCTCGATGCGCTGTCGAAGCCGGCCGGCAACATGCCCGCCATCATGCCCGCGCGCATCGCGGCGACGGACCCCTTCACCGCGATCCGGGAGACCATCGGCAGCGGCCCCTTCATC
>CANJXD010000102.1 GCA_947478535.1 Acetobacteraceae bacterium | reverse complement strand
GGTGGGGGCGGGCTGGGAGGGTGCCGGTGCGGCCGGGACCAGGGCGAGCGACAGCGCCAGCACAGCGCCCGCTGCCCCGACCCCGCCGCCCCTCATCCACCGCCGGTTCATCACCGCACCTGCCTAGCATCGCAGGCCGGGTGGCGGCCAGTTGCGGCGCGGCACCACCGCGGCGTAAACGCGAAAGGCCGAGCCGCATGAAGGGCCCGGTTCAGGGAGTGGACATCATGGCTGCCTATCGCACCGTCGCGGAACTGCTGCAAGTCGGGCGCGGCGATGCGCCGGCGCTGCGCGCCACGGAAGGGCGCGCCACCCTGAGCTATGCGGGGCTGCGCGCACTCACCGAGCGGACGGTGGCGGCGCTGAACGGCATCGGCATCGGGCGCGGCGACCGGGTGGCGATCGTGCTGCCGAACGGCCCCGAGATGGCCGCGAGCTTCGTCGCCATCGCCGCGGGCGCCACCACGGCGCCGCTCAACCCGGCCTACAAGGACGATGAGTTCGAATTCTACCTGACCGACCTGAAGGCCAAGGCGCTGGTGTTGCAGCGGGGCACGGATAGCCCGGCCCGCGCCGTGGCCGCCCGGCTCGGCGTGCCGGTGCTGGAACTGGTGCCGGGCGACCAGGCGGGGGATTTCACGCTGGAGGGTGGGGCGCCGGGAGCGGCCGCGCAGCCCGGCCTCGCCGGGCCCGACGACATCGCATTGGTGCTGCATACATCGGGCACGACGGCACGGCCGAAGATCGTGCCGCTGACACAGACCAACGTCACCGCTTCCGCCGAGGCCATCGCGCGGACGCTGGCGCTGACGGCCGGGGATGCCTGCCTCAATGTCATGCCGCTGTTCCACATCCATGGGCTGATCGCAGCGACCCTGTCCTCGCTGGCGGCGGGCGGCGCGGTGGTCTGCACGCCGGGCTTCAACGCGCTGAAGTTCTTCGGCTGGCTCGATGCGGAACGGCCGAGCTGGTACACGGCGGTGCCGACGATGCATCAGACCATCCTGGCCCGCGCCGAGCGGAACCGGGAGATCATCGCCCGCGCGCCGCTGCGCTTCCTGCGCTCCTCCTCCGCCTCCCTGCCGGCGCAGGCGATGAAGGATCTGGCGATGACCTTCGGCGCCCCGGTCATCGAGGCCTATGGGATGACGGAAGCCAGCCACCAGATGTGCTCCAACCCGCTGCCCCCGCGGGCGCAGAAGCCGGGGCTGGTGGGCCTGCCGGCGGGGCCGGAGGTCGCCATCATGGATGATGACGGCACCATGCTGCCGCAGGGCGAGATCGGCGAGGTGGTGATCCGCGGCCCCAACGTGACCAAGGGCTATGAGGCGAACCCGGAAGCCAATGCCAAGGCCTTCCACGAGGGCTGGTTCCGCACCGGCGACCAGGGGATGTTCGACGAGGATGGCTACTTGCTGCTGACGGGCCGGCTGAAGGAAATCATTAAGCGCGGCGGCGAGCAGGTGAGCCCGCTCGAGGTCGATGGCGTGCTGTCCGAACATCCGGCGGTGGCGCAGGCGCTGACCTTCTCCATCCCCCACGCCATGCTGGGCGAGGAGGTTGGCGCCGCGGTTGTGCTGCGGGACGGCATGGCGGTGACGGAGCGCGAATTGCGGGACTTCGCGGCGAAGCAGCTCGCGGATTTCAAGGTGCCGCGGAAGATCGTCTTCCTGCCGGAAATCCCGAAGGGCGCGACGGGCAAGCTGATGCGCATCGGGCTGGCGCAGAAGCTTGGCATCACGGCTTAGGGTGCGCGCGATGAAGATCTGTGTATTCGGCGCGGGAGCGATTGGCGGGCTGATGGCGGCAAAGCTCGCCGCCAAGGGCGAGCATGAGGTGACGGTGATCGCGCGCGGCCCACACCTCGCCGCCATGCAAGCGAAAGGGCTGGTGCTGCGGAGCGAGGGCGCGGAGACCACCGTGCCCGTCCGCGCCGTGGCAAGCGCCGAGGAAGCCGGCGTGCAGGATTACGTCATCGTTACGTTGAAGGCGCATTCCCTGCCCGGCGCGGCGCGGCAGATGCAGCCGCTGCTGGGAGAAACGACCGCCATCGTCTCCGCCGTCAACGGCATCCCCTGGTGGTATTTTCACCAGTTGGCAGGACCATTCCAGGGCAGGCGGGTCGAAAGCGTCGATCCCGGTGGCGTGGTCAGCGCATTGCTCGCGCCGTCACGCTGCATCGGCGCCATCGTCTATCCCGCCGCCGAAGTGCCGGAGCCCGGTGTCATCGAGCACACCTATGGCGACCGCTTCACGCTCGGCGAGCCCGATGGCCAGCGCACCCCGCGCATCGCCGCGCTGTCGGAGGCGATGATCGCCGCCGGCTTCAAGGCGCCGGTGCGGCCGAAGATCCGCGACGAGCTGTGGATCAAGCTCTGGGGCAACATGGCCTTCAACCCGATCAGCGCGCTGACGGCGGCGACGCTCGATGTGTTGATCGCCGATGATGGCCAGCGCGGCGTGGCGCGGGCGATGATGCTGGAAGGCCAGGCGGTGGCGGAAAAGCTCGGCGTGCGCTTCGCGATCGATGTGGACAAGCGTATCGCCGGCGGCGCCGAGGTGGGCGCGCACAAGACCTCCATGCTGCAGGACCTCGAACGCGGGCGGCCGATGGAAATCGACGCGCTGCTGGGCTCCGTCGTCGAATTGGCGGAACTGGTGGAGGTGCCGGTGCCGACCTGCCGCACGGTGCTGGCGCTGGTGCGCGCGCGGGGCCGTGCGGCGGGGTGCTACGACTAGGCTGAGGCCTGGCCAAAGCTGTTGCGGAGCGTGCCGATGCCCTCGATCGTCACCTCCACGACCATGCCGGCCCGCATCGGCAGCGCGCCGATGCTGGTGCCGCAGGCGATGAGGTCGCCCGGCTCCAGCGTCATCTCTCGCGACAGGGCCGAGACGATCCGTGCCGGCGGGATGATCATGTCGGCCAATGGATAGTCCTGCCGGACGCGGCCGTTGAGCGCGACCTTCACGCGCAGCGCGGACCAGTCGAGCCCCGTCGCGATGGCGGGACCGACCGGGCCGAAGCTGTCGCAGCCCTTGGCGCGCGCCCATTGCGGGAAGGAGGCATCGGCCGTCAGCGTCTCCAGCGCCGTCACGTCGTTCACGCAGGTCAGGCCGAAGATGCCGGCGGCGGCTTCCTCCTCCGTCGCGTTGCTGAGGTGCCGGCCGATGACGAGACCGAGTTCGCCTTCGTAGATCACGCGCCCGGTATAGCTCGCGGGCGGGATGATGGCGGCGTCGGGGCCCACGATGCCGCGCGGGTTCTTCAGGAAGAACAGCGGTGTCTCGGGATGGGAAAGCCCCTGCTTCGCGGCGGCCTCGGAAAAATTGTTCCAGAGGCCAATGAACAGGCCGGGCTTCACCGGGGCCAGCAGCTTCGCCTCGGCGAGTGGAAAGGCCGCGCCGCTGAGTGTGGGGTTGGCGAAGATATCGCCGGCATGGGGCTGGATGGTCTCCCCATCGAGCGTGCCGAAGCCTTCGGCGCCGTCCCTGCTGTAGCGGACCCAGAGTGTCATCGCGCATCGCCCCCGTGTTGGTGGCGATCTAGCCGCGCCGCATCGCCCGCCGCAAGACGAGCGCTGCGCCGAGCCCGACCAGCCCAAGCTGCCCCGCCGCGACGAGGAAGGCGAGCGTCCAGCTTCCCGTGAACGCGACGAGAGCGGCGAAGATCGCCGGCGCGGCGAGGTAGCCGAGGAAGGTGAACAGCGTGCTGCCCGAGGTCGCCGCCGCAACCTGGCGCGGTTCCACCAGGCGCGCGACTTCGGACATGTAGATGCCGTTCCAGCTTGCCGCGACGAAGCCCACCAGGGCGGACAGCACGTTCACCAGCCACAGCGGCGCCGCTTCCGGCATCAGCGCGAAAGCGAGGCCCGCGGCGCAGGCGATGCCCGCTTGCACCAGCAGGTTCAGCGAGGGCTGGCCCGTGCGATCGGCGAGCCAGCCCAGCACGATGCGGGCAATGACGCCGGCGCCCTGCATGCAGGCGAAGGCGGTGCCTGCTTCCACCAGCGTGAAGCCGCGCACCACGGTCAGCCAGGTGACGGTGAAGGTGAAAAGGCAGCCCTGCAGCGTCGCGAAGGACATCGCGAGGACGGTCAGCGGCGGCAGGGCGCGATGCAGGCCGAGCGCGATGACGGGCGCGGCCCAGGTGTCTCGCCGGAACAACGCGAGCAAGGACAGGTCTCGCCTTGCGTCGCGTTCGGCATCGAGGGTTTTCTCGAGCGGCTGGATGATCGCCGCCGCCAGCACCGCGATGGCGACGGTGGCCAGGATGGCGATGGCCCAGCCGAAATGCTGCGCGAGCGGTGCCGTCATCAGCCCCGCCATCGCGCCCCCCAGCGGCGCGCCGGCCTGCTTGACGGAGAAGATCAGCGTGCGTTGGCCGGGCGGAGCCGTCGCCGCGAGGATGCGGCTGCCCGCGGGGGGAGACGGCCCGTAGCCGATGCCCAGCAGCAGCGAGGCCAGTACCAGTGCCGGCGCCAACCCCGTCGACGCCACGAGCATCGCGCCGGCCGACAGCAGCGCGCCCGCCTGCAAGGTGCGCACCGGGCCGAAGCGCGCGAGGAAGGGGCCGCCGAGCAGCAGGAACAGCACCGTGCCGAGTGCGACGATGGCGGAGAGATTGCCGATGCTCTCCGGCGAGAGCCCCGCATTCGCCGTGATGAGTGGGGCGAGGACGGGCAGGGATTGCGTGAGGAAGGAGGCGACGGTCTGCATCAGCAGCGTGGCGGAAAGCGCCGCGACCCAGGGGCGCATGATCATGGGCTGTACGATCCTGGGGGGATGCTCATTCCGCAACGGCGTCTTCGTGGCAGCGCAACGCCGCGTGGTGTGTCCAGATTGCCTTGCGGCGTGGGGGTGGGGCGTTCATGCTCAGGCGACGATACCCCCCTGCGTCGCGCCACGCGAGGCCCGCAGGCAGAACGCCGGAGGGCGCCCCGCGTGCCGCGACACATTGCCTGTCTCTCCTTCGATTTCGATACCTGGTCCGGCTTCGCCTCGCGCGGGATGACGACGCCGACGCCGGTCTCCCGTGGTGAGTTCGGCGTGGTCGGCGCCGGTCGCGTGATGGACCTGCTGGCGAGCCGCGGCATCAAGGCGAGCTGGTATGTGCCGGGCGTCGTCATCAAGACCTATCCCGCCGCCTGCGAGCGCATCCTGCGGGAGGGCCATGAAGTGGGCCATCACGGCTGGAGCCATGTGCCGCCCGCCGCGCTGGAAGCGACGCGGGAGGCCGATGAGTTCGCCCTGGCGGTAGAGGCGATCAAGGCGCTGCAGGGCCACGGGCCCGTGGGGTACCGGTCTCCCTCCTGGGACCTCAGCGATCGCACCATTGACCTGATCCGCGAGCATGGCTGCCGCTACGACAGCAGCATGATGGGGCATGACTGCCTGCCCTATTTCGCGCGGCGCGGTGATGTCTGCGTGGCCGACGCGCCGCTGCAATTCGGGGAGGTGACGGATCTCGTCGAGATTCCGATCTCCTGGTCGCTCGACGATCACCCGCATTTCGAATTCTTCCGCGTCGGCCAGGCGGTGATGCCGGGGCTCGCGAATGCGAATGCGGTGCTGGAGAACTGGCTGGCGGATTTCGAGTACATGTGCCGGACGACGGAATGGGGGATGCTGGTCTTCACCTTCCATCCCTATGTCGTCGGCCGTGGGCACCGGATGATGATGCTGGAAAAGCTGATCGACGGCGTGGCGAAGATGGGCGCGGAATTCCGTACGCTGGACCAGGTGCAGCAGGAATTCCGTGACCGTGTTGCGAAGGGGCTTGCCTGATGCCGATACCCAGTGACCGCCTGCTGACGGGCAAGGTGGCGATGATCTCCGGCGGTGGTGGCGGTATCGGCAGCGCCGCCGCGCGCGCCTTCGCCACGGCTGGCGCGGCCGTCGCGGTGCTGGACCATCTGGCGGATCGCGCGGAGGCCGCGGCGCGCAGCGTGGTGGAAGCCGGTGGGCAGGCCATCGCGATCACCGCTGACATCACGAGCGATGAGAGTGTCGCGGCGGCCGTCGCCACGACGCTTGCCCGCTTCGGCGCGCTGCATGTGCTGTTCAACTGCGCCGGCGGCACGGACCCCGCCGATGGGCCGGTGACGGAGGTGCCGCTGGAGGCCTTCGAGCGCACGATGAACCTCGACCTCCGCGGCACCTTCCTGTGTTGCCGTCACGCGATCCCGGCGATCATCGCGGCCGGCGGCGGGGCTGTCATCAACATGTCCTCCGGTGCCGCGCTGCGCGGTGCCAACCCCGCGCATTGCTACAGCGCGGCGAAGGGGGCGATCCTGTCGCTGACCCGCGCCATGGCGGGGCACTACGCGAAGCAGGGCGTGCGGGTGAACTGCATCGCCTCCGGCCGCGTGATGACGGACCGCGTCATCCGCACCTTCGGCACGCTGGAGGAAGCCGCCCAGCCCGGCCGAGATCCGCAGGACCCGATCGGGCGGATGCGCGAATACCCCTTCTGGATCGGTGAGCCCGAGCATATCGCGCAGACCGCGCTGTTCCTCGCCTCCGACGCGTCGCGCATGATCACCGGCGCCACCATCCCCGCCGATGGCGGGCGTTCCGCTTATTGATGCGAAGAAGATCACGATGACCGAGACCGCCTTCTTCACCACCAGCGATGGCGAGCGCATCGCCTACTTCATCGATGACTTCACCGACCCGTGGCGGGATGCGCCGGTGATGCTGCTGCTGCATTCGGCCATGGGCAATTCGCAGCGTTTCTATTCCTGGGTGCCGGGCCTCGCGCGGCATTTCCGGCTGATCCGGATGGACCTGCGCGGGCATGGTCAATCCTCCGTCCCGCCGGCGGAAAAGCGCTTCGACATGGATCGGCTGGTGGCCGATGTGACGGAGCTGATGGCGCTGCTTGGGCTCGATGCCGCGCATGTCACGGGCAATTCGGCCGGTGGCTACGTCGCGCAGAACCTGGCGCTGCAGCATCCCGGGAAGGTGCGGAGCCTGGCGTTGGTGGGCTCCACGCCCGGCCTCAGCCCGAGCGCGCTGGGCTGGCTGACCCGCATCGGGAGAGAAGGGCTGACCCCGTTCCTCACGGACACCATCGCCATGCGCTTCGACCTCGCCACGAGCGATCCAGGCCTCGTCGCGTGGTTCCTGCGCCAGACGGCGGAGAATGACCCGGCCTTCCTCGCGCGCTTCATCGGCTACAACGCGACGCAGGATTGGAGCGGCGAGTTGCACCGCATCGCCTGCCCCACCCTGGTGATCTTCCCGGGTGGGGAGACGGTGGGGGAGGCGAATGTCTATGACCTCATGCGCGATCGCATCCCCGATGTCCGCATGGTGGAATACGAACACATGCCGCACAACATCGCGGACATGATGCCGGACCGCTGTGTCGCCGATATCCTGCAATTCCATCGCGACACATTCGGCCACCCACGCGCCTGAATCCCGAGGAAATCCCCATGCGCCTTCCCGACGCCGATCCCGCGCAGGACCCCGAACTTGCCGCCGCCTTCGCGGAGTTTCTCCGCACGCGCGGCATTGTCTCCAACGTCATGAAATCCTTCGCCCATGCGCCGCAGGGGCTGCAGGGCATCGTCGACCTCGGCAGCTACTGCCGCTACGGCACACAGCTCACGGAGTTGCAGAAGGAACTCGTCATCCTCATCACCGGGCGCGGCGTCGGCTATGCCTGGCACCATCACCGCCCGCTCGGCGTCAAGGCCGGGCTGAGCGAGGCGCAACTCGATGCGCTGCGCGATGGCCAGGTGCCGGAGGGGCTCGCGGAGGCGGAGGCGGCGCTGTCCGCCTATGTGCTCGCCTATGCCGCGCTGAAGGGCGTGCCGAAGCCGGTCTTCGATCGGATGGCCGCGCTGTTCACGCCGCGCCAGGTCACCGATGTGAACATCATCGCCGGCTACTACCTCTGCCTCGCTTCCTCCATCATCGCGATGGAGGTGGAGCCAGAGCCGATCCAGACCATCACCGCCGCGACGAGTTTTCACCAGAACGCCGAAAGGGGCTGAGCATGATTCACCGCCGTACCCTGGCCCTCGCGGCCCTTGCCACACCGTCGCTTGGCGTAGCGCAGGGGCAGGCGCAGGATCGCTGGCCGCGCCGGCCGATCAACGTCATCGTCGCCTACCCCGCCGGTGGGGCGAATGACATCGTGGCCCGCGCGGTGGCGGAGCCCATGCGCGCCGTGCTCGGCCAGCCGCTGGTGATCGAGAATCGCGGCGGCGCGGCCGGCACGCTGGGCGCGGCGCAGGCCGCGCGCGCGGCGGCGGATGGCTATACGCTGTTCATGGCGGCGGGTGCGCATACGCTGGCGCCGGCGCTGATGCGGAACCTCACCTACGATATCGCGACGGATTTCCGCCCGATCAGCCGTGTCGCGGCATCGAGCTTCATGCTGGTGACGCGGTCGAACCTCGGCGCCAATGATGTGCCGTCGCTGATCGCGATGCTCAAGGCGTCCCCAGGGCGCTACAATTTCGCCTCCTCCGGTGCCGGTGCGCCGCCGCACCTGGCCGCCGTACTGTTCCAGGAAATGACGGGCACGCGGATGGAGCATGTGCCCTATGCCGGGGATACGCCGGCGCTGACGGATCTCGCGGCAGGGCATGTCGATCTCGGCTTCATGTCGCTCTCCGCGGTGAAGGCGCTGGTCGATGCCGGGCGGCTGAAGGCGCTGGCGGTGACGGACCCCACGCGCAACCCGATCTACCCCGCCATCCCCACCATCGCCGAGGGCGGCCTGGCGGGGTACGAGATCACGACCTGGTGGGGCCTCGTCGCGCCGAAGGGCACGCCGGATGAGGTGGTGGCGCGCACCCATGCCGCCGTGGTGCAAGCGCTGCGCGCGCCGGATGTGCTCAGCCGCTTCACCGATCTCGGCATCACGCCGGTCGGCAGCACGCCGGAGGAATTCGCCACGCGCATCCGCGACGATGTCGCGCGCTTCCAGCGCATCGTCACCAGCGCGGGCATCACGCCGACATAGTCCGCGGGCTTTCACCGCGACATAATCCGCGGGCTTTCACCCCGACATAGCCTCCAACCGCGTGACGATCGCGGCATTGGCGGGCGCGTCCCGCCCATGCCGCGCGGCCTGCGTGACGACGGTGCCGTTGATGAGCGACACCTCCGTCCGCCGCCCGCGTGAGAGGTCCTGCGCCATGCCGCTCGTCGCGGCGGGATCGACCTTGGCGCCATAGGCCCGCAGCCCCGTATCCACCGCGGCGCGCGCCGCCGCATCGCCGCGCGCGGCCTGCGTCCAGACGGCGCCAGGGATGCCGCAGATCGCGTCCAGCGCGATGCCGCCGGCATCCGCCACGGCGACGACTTCAAGCGCCAGCGCCATCATCTCCGCCCGCGCGGCATCGTCGAGGAACAGCGTGCGCAGCGTGGTGCGGCGCACGGCACACAGGGGCGAGGTCATCGCGTTGAAGACCAGCTTGGTCCAGCGCGCGGCCGGCAGGTCATCCACCGCTTCCGTACCGTCGATGCCGCCGAGCAGGGTTGCCAGCGCCTGGATGCGTGGTGTCGCCGGGCCATCCACCTCGCCGAGCCGGAAACTCGCGGCGCCGCCATCGAAGCGCTGCCGAAAGCGCTTCAGCAGGGCGGGTTCGACCAGGTTCGCGAACAGGCCGGTGACGATGCAGCCCATCACGCGCGCCGGGCCGATCTGCCGCGCGAGATCAAGATCGGCCAGCGCGTTCAGGGTGACGAGATAGGGGCCGGCATAGTGCGGCTCGATCGCCGCGACGGCCTCGGGAAAATCCGCCATCTTGGTGCAGAGGATCACGAGGCGCGGCGCCACCTGCGCGGCGCTGTCCAGCATCGGCAGGTCGATGCGAAAGCGCCCGGCCGGTTCTTCCACCGTCAGTCCGCGGGCGCGGATCGCCTGCCGGTTCTCGGCCCAGGGCTCCAGTACGGCAACGCGTTCGCCCAGCCGGGCGAGGTGGGCGGCGATATAGCCGCCAACAGCGCCCGCCCCGACGATGAGCAGCGGTCCGTCTTCAGCCATGGGATGCACCCCTTCCGTGTCCGCGCATCCTGTCAGCGCAGGGGCGCGCTGCCTACCGCCCGCGCCCCTACCTCCCCTTGGCCCAGGCGATGATCTGGGGCGCTGTCATCGCGCCGGCTTGGCGCGCGACTTCCCGCCCATCCCGGAACAGCGCCAGGGTGGGGATGCTGCTGATGGCGAGTTCGCTGGCCAGGCCGGGGGCGTCCTCGGTCGAGACCTTCACCAGGCGCATCATCGGTTCCAGGCCCTTTGCGGCGGCTTCGAAGGCGGGCGCCATGGCGTGGCACGGGCCGCACCAGGACGCCCAGAAATCCACCAACAGCGGGATGCCGGACAGCCGAAGGTGTCGGCGGAACCCGGCCTCGTCCAGCGCGAGGGACTTGCCCTCGAACAGCGCGGCCTTGCAGGTGCCACAGCGCGGCGCCTCCGCCAGGCGGGATGCGGGAACCCGGTTGGCCGTGCCGCAATGCGGGCAGGGGATGATCGGCGCATCGTTCATCGGGAGACCTTGAATGGACCGCGTTCCTTGCCCAACATAAGTGTTCTCTAATGCAGAACAAGGCGGTTCAGGTGCATCGCCGCCGACTCAAGGGATTGTGCGATGTTGCAGACTATCACCGTTGTCGAGGCTGCCCGCCTGCTGCGGGAGGATAGCGCCACGCTGGTTGATGTGCGGGAAGCCGATGAGCATGCGCGGGAGAGTATTCCTGGCGCCCGGAACCTGCCGCTGTCCCGGCTGGAAGCGGCGGAACTGGCGCTGACCAAGGGCCGGCCGATCCTGTTCCATTGCCGGTCCGGCGCCCGAACCGCGGGCAATGCCGGGCGCTTGGCCGCCAAGGCCGGCTTTTGCGAGGCCTATGTGGTGGAAGGCGGGATCGATGCGTGGAAACGCGCCGGCCTGCCGGTGGCGCAGGACCGTGGCCAGCCGTTGGAACTGATGCGCCAGGTACAGATCGCGGCGGGCAGTCTTGTGGTGCTGGGCGCGGTGCTCGGGGCCACGGTCTCGCCGTGGTTTCATGCGCTGTCCGGCTTTGTCGGCGCGGGGTTGGTCTTCGCCGGCGTCAGCGGCACCTGCGGGCTGGCGAGCCTGCTGCGGCTGATGCCCTGGAACCGCGCGGCGGCCTTGGGCGCCGCCTGAAATCCCTCCCCTGCCGCGACTCGGGCAGGGGGTGCCGATTGGCACGGCTTCCCGTTTGTGGTCACCATTCGGCATCTGGGGCACCCCAGGACCCATCGAGCAAGGAAGATCCCGGATGCCTTCCACACGACGCCCGACGCAGGCCCAGGTCTGCGGCGCCAGGGCATGAGCGCCGTTCCCGCCCATCAGCGCAACAGCCTCGACCTGCCCGGCGCGGTCGAGGCGGCGCGCGCCGCCTACGCCGCGAAGCGCCCGCGAAGTGCGGCGCTGCATGCGGGGGCGCTGGAAGTGCTGGGCGGAGGCAATACCCGCAGCGTCATCGCCTACAGCCCCTTCCCCACGGCGATGACGCGGGGGGAGGATTGCCGGCTGTGGGACCTGGATGGCCACGCCTATCTCGATCTCTGCGGCGAGTTCACCGCCGGGCTGTTCGGCCATTCCGAGCCGCGCATCCATGCGGCGCTGCATGAGGTTCTGAAACGCGGCATCAATTTCGCCTCCGTCGGGCCGGGGGAGGAGAGGCTGGCCCGGCTGCTCTGCGGGCGCTTCCCCTCGCTGGAACGGGTGCGCTTCACCAATAGCGGTACCGAGGCGAATCTGATGGCGCTGACGGCGGCGCGCGCCTTCACGGGCCGCCCCAAGGTGCTGGTGTTCCGCGGCGGCTATCACGGCGGGGTGCTGACCTTCCCGGTCGTCGGCGCCAGCGCGGCCACGCTGCCGCTGCCCTTCCTCTACGCCGATTTCAACGATGCCGAGGGTGCGGCCGCGGTGGCGCGGGCGCATGCGGCGGAGCTTGGCGTCATCCTGGTGGAGCCGATGCAGGGTTCCGCCGGCTGCATTCCGGCACGGCCGGGCTTTCTCGCCGCGCTGCGGGCGTTGGCGGATGAAACCGGCGCGCTGCTGATCTTCGACGAGGTGATGACCAGCCGCCACGCCGGCGGCGGGCTGCAGGCGCGGCTCGGCATCACGCCGGACATGACGACGCTCGGCAAATACATCGCTGGCGGCATGTCCTTCGGCGCCTTTGGCGGGCGGGCGGATATCATGGCGCAGTTCGGCGCCGGGCTCGCCCATGCCGGTACCTTCAACAACAACCTGCTGTCGATGACGGCGGGCGGCGTGGCGATGGGGGAAATCTTCACCGCCGAGGTCGCCGAGGCGCTGTTTCAACGCGGGGAAGCACTGCGGGCGCGTTTGAATGGCGTGACGCAAAGCGCCGGGCTGCCGATGTGTTTCACCGGCGCGGGGTCCATGCTGACCGTGCAGTTCCGCGCCACGCCCCCGGAGCGCGCCAGCGTGCCAACGCCCGGGGAGGAAGCGCTGCGGGAGCTGTTCTTCTTCGACATGCTCGAAGCCGGCATCTACCTGGCCCGCCGCGGCATGGTTGCGCTGAGCCTGCCGGTGGGGGAGGCGGAGTTGGACCGCTTCGTCACCGCCGTCGCAGACTTCGTGGACAATCGCGCGGAGCAGATCGCGGGGGGTGGCGTCGGCGCCGGCTGACATCCCTCCGGTCAGGCCACCGGCACTCTGGCTGGCGGGCCGCCGGGCATTGGCGCCTCGTGTCGAGTTCGCAAGCTATCCCTTGATGAACACGCAATAGGCGAAGGGCTGCGACAGGAAGGGGCGCATGGCGGGCTGGTAGCTATCGGTGAATGCGGCGAGGAAGGGGCGGAAGGCCACCAGATCCTCGCCATTTGCTCCGCTGCTGTTCAACTCGGCGGCCAGCTTGTGTTCGATCAAGGCACCCAGATTCTTCAGCGGGTGCGACTGGATCAATTCGAACCGCGCGAAGCCCGCGTCGCGGCTGAGGTCGCGCATGTAGCCCGAGGGGAAGATGAACTTGTCCTCGAAGCGTTCGACATCCGCGCTGCGCTCCAGAAGGTTCCGGGCCTTCAGCGCGCCACGCCGCGAAATCGCGGAGAGCGCCGCCCTGGAGCGCGGCGACAGGACCGGCTCCGCCCGCGCCGCATCGATCCGAACCACCAGATCGGCCGCGAGGAAGGCCAGTGCGTGGAACTCCATCACCGGTTCGCCGAAGATCGCCAGGCCACCTGGCTGCAACACGCGGCCTGCATCGCGGATCGTCGCCTCGAAGTTCGCGAGGTGATGCAGCACTGAATGGCCCACCACGACATCGAAACTGGCGTCGATGAAGGGCAGCGCATTGGCATCGAAGAGATAGGAATGCAGCGCCGTGCCGCCTTCCGCCGCCGTCAGCTTCGCGTGCAGCCGCGTCATGAAGCGCGGCGAGATGTCCGAGCAATGGACCTCGGCAAATCCGCTGATGGTGCAGAGCGCGGCGGTGAGGTTACCGGTCCCGGCACCGATTTCGAGGATACGCTCGCGTGGCCGCGCTGACAGAGTGCGGATCGACTCGTCATACACCTTGAACAGCGCTGCGGCATTGTCCGGCGATACGCCGTGGCGCGCATCGTAGCTGTCGAGTTCGAGCATCGTGTCCTGCGCCGCGTCGAGCCGCAGGTCGAGGACGCCATCGATGGCGCGCGCCTCATGCCCGCAAGCGCCGCATCGCAGGGGCGCCTGCGCGGCGAAGCCCGGCGCCAGGCAGGCGGGACAGCGCAGGATGCCTGATTCGCGAATGACGGGACGGGGGACCGCGGGTGAATCACTCGCCACGCCCGATACGGCTGCTGCGACGTTCAGCGTGCTTCTCCCCGTGCCAAGCCTGAGACCACTGAGCGGTCCTGGCCACCATAGCGCACCCGGCGGCCACGAACGATAGTGCGTGCGGTGGTTCGAGAAACCGATCCGGCCGCC
>CANJXD010000101.1 GCA_947478535.1 Acetobacteraceae bacterium | reverse complement strand
TCGGTGACTTCCCCAGCCGCGTGCGACCACGTCCTGCCAAAAAAATGAAAGCGGCGCACCACCGACTGCCACTTTTCTCCGGAGCATCAACGCAGTCGAGGGTTGAGAGCGTCGCGCAGCCAATCGCCAACGATGTTCACCGACAAGACGAGCACGGCCAGCGCGAGGCCCGGCAGGAAAGCTATCCACCATTCCCCCGAGAGCAGATAGTTGCGCCCCGTCTCCACAAGCGTGCCAAGCGAGGGCTGGTCCGGCGGCATGCCGACCCCGAGGAAGGAGAGCGTTGCCTCCTGCAGCATGGCCACGCCGAGATCCACGGTCGCGATCACCACGATGGGGCCGGAGACATTCGGCAGGATGTGGCGAAGCGTGATGTAGATCGGCCCGCGGCCGAGCAGCCTGGCAGCTTCCACATACTCCTTGTTGCGCTCGACCATGGTGGATGCGCGCACGGTGCGGGCGAAGCGAACCCAGTTCGCGGCGGCGATCGAGAGGATAACGACAACAACGCCAAGCTCCGCCTTCGCCGCGCTGCTTAGGAAGCTGCGCAACAGCCCATCCACGATCAGCGCGACCAGAATAGAAGGAAAGGTCAGCTGCACATCGGCCGCGCGCATGATCAGAGAATCCAGGCGCCCTCCGACGAAGCCTGCCAGGAGCCCAAGCCCAACGCCGAACACCAGAGCCAACCCGACAGCGGCGAGCCCTATCATCAGGGACGTGCGCAGGCCGTACAGAATGGCCGAGAGGATGTCCCGCCCTTGGTTGTCCGTGCCGAGCAGATAGGCGGGCTGGCCCCCCGCAACCCAGAGCGGCGGGGTGAAGGCGTCCATCAGCTCGACTTGCAGCGGGTCGTACGGATCATGCGGTGCGACCAGCGAGGCCAGCATGGCGGCCCCCAGCAGCAGCAGCAGTACGGCAGCGGCCGTAATCACCAGCGGGCTGGCGCGCAGCGACAGGACGAGGTCGCTGTCCCAGACTGCGTGAATGCCCCCCCGCAGCCAGCCCTGCGCCGGCTGGCCGGCCTGCCGCGCCGTCGTCATGGTCAATGCCCACCCAGCTCGGCACGGTTAAGCCGCAGCCGGGGATCCACCGCCAGGTAGAGCAGGTCGACGACAAGGTTCACGGCGACGAAGAAGGCCCCAACCAGTAGCAGATACGCCGCCATCACAGGGATATCGACGCTGCGGATCGCCGAGACGAAGAGGAAGCCGAGACCCGGCCATTGGAAGACCGTCTCGGTGATGATCGCGAAGGCGGTCAGCGAGCCGATCTGCAGCCCCGCCACGGTGATGACGGGTATCAGCGCGTTGCGCAGCGCGTGACCGAAATTGACGGTGCGTTCGCGCAGGCCGCGGGCGCGGGCGAACCGGATGAAATCCGCATGCAGCACCTCCATCATCTCGGCCCGAACCAGCCGGACCATGAAAGCGAGCTGGAACAGGCCGAGGGTGATCGCGGGCAGCACAAGGGAGCGAAGCCCACCAGTCGTCGCCAAGCCGGTCGTCCACCAATCGCCCACTGCCCTCAGTTCGCCTCGCCCGAAGCTCGGGAAGATCGGCAGGATGACGCTGAACCAGTAGATCAGCAGCACGCCGAGGAAGAAGCTTGGCACGGAGATGCCGGCGAGTGAGACCGCCATGAACAGGCGGCTCAGGGGGCTGCGTGGCCACAGCGCGGCATGGACGCCCATCGGGATGCCGCAGCCCAGCGCGAAGAGCGTGGCAGCGAAGGCGAGTTCGAGCGTCGCCGGGATGCGTACGGCGATCACCTCCACCACCGGCTTGGAAAGCTGGTAGGAGACGCCGAACTCGCCCTGCGCGGCATTGGCCAGGAAGCGCAGGAACTGGACGAGCAGCGGGTCGTCGAGGCCCAGTTCAATCCGCACCCGTTCCCGCTCATCAGCCGGGACCTCGGCGCCCACCAGGAAGGTCAGTGGGTCTCCCGCATAGCGGAAGAGCACGAAGGCGAGCAGACCCACCACCAGCATGACGAGCAGGGCATGGCCGACCCGGCGCAGCAGGAAAACGACCATGGCCGCCCCCCCCAGCCTCAGGGCATCACGACGTACGGCAGGAAGACTCGCCCGTCCGGTCGCAACTTCACCGTTATCCCGGCGCGCGTGCCCCACAGGATGGGCGGCGCGTAGAGCGGTACTACCGGCATGTCGCGCTGCACGAGCTGGAATGCCTCTCGCAACGAGGAAAGGTGGCGCGCCGGGTCCACCTCCGTCCGCGCGGACTGCACCGCCTCATCCAGGACGGGGTTGCAGTAGCCTCCGGAATTGAAGCCGCCCTGGCGTCGCGCCTCCGCGCAGGAAAGCAGGTCATGCAGCGTGTTGCCGCCGGCCCAGCCATTGTTGCCCCAGCTCATGTAGTAGAGGCTGGTGTCGCGTCCCGTCACCTTGGGCAGCCAGCGCGCCGGCGGCTGCGCCAGCAGATCCACGCGGATATTGATGCGCGCCAGGAGATTTACCAGCGCCTCGCAGGCGTCGCGGTCGCCGACCTCGCGCCCCGCCGGGCAATCGAGGGTCACGCGAAAGCCATCGGGATAGCCGGCCTCGCGCATCAGTGCACGGGCGCGGTTGAGGTCGAAGGCGGGGCGTAGGACGGAGGGATCGAAGCCCGAGACACCTTCAGGCACGATCATTGCCGCCGGCGCGGCGAAACCGCGAAACACCACGCGATTCAGCCCCTCCATATTCACTGCATGGGCCACGGCCTGCCGCACACGCAGGTCGCGGAACGGGTTGCGGCCAGGCGGCGTGACGGTCGCGTGCAGCAGCTCCTCACGCGCGACATCCATGCCGAGATAGACGACCCTCGCCTCATGACCCGCTATCAGCCGGGTGGAGGCGTCGGAGCGGATGCGCTCCGCGTCCTGCATCGACACCGGCGAAACCATGTCGAGTTCGCCGGAGAGCAGGCCGGAGATGCGGGTCGCCGCCGAGGAAATCGGCGTCATCACCACCCGCTCGACATTGCCCGGCCATTGACCCCAGCCGAACCAGGCGGGATTGCGCGCGAGCACCAGGCGTATGCCCGGCTCCCAGCTCACCACGCTGAAGGGGCCGGTGCCGTTGGCATGGTTCACGGCGTGACTGGTCTCGGCCTGGCCGACCGAGGAAGGCTCCGTCGCGCCGTTCCGCTCTGCCCAGCCGCGCGACATGATGACCAGCGTGTTGAGCTGGTTGATCAGCACAGGATCGGGCGTGCGGGCGACGAGATCCACCGTTCGCGCATCCACCGCCTCAACGCTCGCCAGGTTGCGCAGCACATTGGCGCCGCGCGAGTTGCGATGCCGCATCCGCTCGACGGAGAAGACGACATCGTCGGCTGTCAGCGGCTCTCCGCCCTGGAAGCGGACTCCTTCGCGCAGGCGGAACCGCCAGCGGTCCGGCGCCACCTGTTCCCAGCTCTCCGCGAGACGGGAATGGAAGCCGCGATCGGGTTCGAAATCGATCAACGGGTCGTAAATGTTGGTGGTGATGGCAAGGGTCAGCGCATCCCAGTTGCGCATCGAATCCAGCGAGGACGTGTCGCGTTCGAGCGCCAAGCGCAGTTCCCGCGCCTGTGCCGGTGCGCCGTCCGGCGGGGCCGCAAGGCAGAGCACCACGAGCAGAGCGCCGCCCTTTCCGATGAAGCGGAACAGCCTGGATGCCAACATCGCTCTCCCCTTAGCTGCCATGATTAGGTTCTGATGCGTTCGCTCTCGGTCACGCATCGGGGTTCGATCGCTTGCCATCCGGATCTGCACGAGAGGCTTGGTCCGCCGTCTCCCCGTCAGGCCCCGATCCGACGGTCTCGCCAAGGCCGTAGCGGCACCGCGCCGCGTGGGCCGAGATCCGCCGATCGGCTAGGTCGGCCTGGACTGCCTCCGCGTCGCGCGCGGCGATCGGGCCGAAGCCGCCGCCCCCCGGCGTCTGCACGCTGACCACACCGCCCACCGGTATGCGAAGCGTGACCTTGGAAGGCAATTCCACCGCCTCGCCATCCGGGTCAAGCACATAGCGCGCGCAGCCGCCATCGCCGCCGCCATCCAGGCCCCAGGGCGCAAACTTCCGCCCGTCCGAGAGGATGGAGAACTGGCATTCCTGGTCGGGGAACCAGAAGTCCCGCCGCACGCCGAGCCCGCCGCGAAAGCGTCCGGGGCCGCCGCTGTCCGGGATCAGCTCGTAACGGCGTATCATGATGGGATAGTTGAGCTCCACCTCCTCGATCGGCGCATTCTCGGTATTCTGCATCTCGGCCTGTACCGCGTCGTGGCCGTCCTTCATCGGCCGCGCGCCGTCGCCGCCACCGACGGTCTCCATGTAGCAGTAGTATTCGCGCAGGCGGGGATTCCACCCCGCGAAGCCGAGATTGACGACGAGCGACTTGCCCGCGGCCGGCACCCGGTCCGGCAACACGGGATGCAGCGCCAGCATGATGCCGGAGACGACGCGGTACATCGTCTCGAAGGCACCGACCACGGCACCGGGGGGCTCGGCGGTCAGCACCGTGCGGTCGGGGCCGGCGACCGTGACGCGATCGAGGAAGCCGGAATTGTTCGGCACGCGCGGGTCGGAGAGGCAGCGGAGCACATGCGTCAGCGACCGCCGCGTCTGCATCCGCGTCGCGTTCATCGGCCCGCGTACCTGGCCGCTCGATCCCGTGACGTCGAGTACTGCGCGGCCTTCGCCGATGGTGACTGCCAGGTTGAGGCGGATCGGATCGTCGCTGACGCCGTCATCGTCGCGGAAGACCTCGGCACGGAAGGTGCCCTGCGGCAGGCGGCGCAGCTCGCGTTCCACCCAGCGGTCGGTATAGGCGATCAGCTCGTCGGCGAAGTGGTCAAGCTGGTCGCTGCCATGTTCCGCGGCCAGTTCGCCGAGCCGCCGCGCCGCCACGGCATTGGCCGACATCTGCGCGCGCAGGTCGCCCAGCACCTCCCGGCGGGGGCGCACATTCGCCAGCAGCAGGTTCATCACGTCGGTGACGATCTCACCCCCCGCCGCAATGCGCGTCGGGGGGATCACCACGCCTTCCTGCAGCAGTTCGGTGTTCACGCCGAGGCTCGCCGGCGAGGCGCCGCCGACATCGACATGATGCGCCATGTTGGCAACGAAACCCGCGAGGCGCCCGCCGAGGAAGACCGGCGAGAAGCAGGTGATGTCGTTCAGGTGGTTGGAGCCGCGATAGGGGTCGTTGACCAGGAAGGCATCGCCCGGCCGCATCCGTTCCAGCCCGTACTCGCGGATCGACAGCGGCACGGCAGTGGCGATGCTGACCAGATGGCCGGGCTGGCCGGCCTGGGCGATGACGCGCAGCCGAGTGTCGAGCACGCTGCAGCTGAAGTCGCCGCGCGTCTTCACGTTGGTCGAATAGGCGGTGCGGCGCAGCGTCACTGCCATCTCGTCGGTCAGCGTCGCATAGGCGTTGCGCAGGACGTCGAAGGTGATTGCGTCGATCGCCGGTGGCGCGACATCGGGCGTGGTGTCGGGCGTCATGGCCTCACCCCTCTCCGGCCAGGTTGAGGATCAGGTTGCCGAGGCGGTCCACTTCCGCCTGCGCACCAGGCGGCAGCAGCGTCGTCGTGTCCATCTGCTCGATGATGGCGGGGCCGCGCAGCAGGTTGCCGGCGCGCAGCGCGGCGCGGTCCCAGACATCGCAGGCTTCCGCCACATGGCCGCGGAAGATCACGCGGCGGGCCGGCTTGCGCGCAGCCTCCGGCGGCTCCCGCCCGCCCGCCTCGACCTCGCGCAGCGCGGGGCGGCGGATCTGACCGATGCAGGTGACGCGGAGCGCGATCAGCATGGTCGGCTCGCCCTCGCTGGCGAAGCCGTAGGCAGCCTTGTGCGCAACATGGAAGCGCTGGACCACATCCTCTATAATCGCACGTGTCACCGGCCCTTCAGGCAGGGTGATGCGAAGCTGGAATGCCTGGCCGAGGTAGCAGACCTCGGCGATGCGGAGGTGGCGGATATCGGCCGGCGCGACCGCCTGCTCCGCCAGCAGCCGCGCGCCCTCTGCCTCGAGCGCGAGGAGCGCCGCCTCGACGGCATCGGGCTGCGCCTCGGCGGTTTCGGTCATGACCTGGTGCACCAAGTCGTGGCGGAGGTCGGTGGCGAGCAGGCCGAGCGCAGAGGTCAGCCCCGGTGCGGGCGGCACCAGCACGCGCGTCATGCCGCAGCGCGCCGCGATGGCGGCGGCATGCAGCGGTCCGCCGCCGCCGCAGGCGACCAGCACGAAGCGCCGCGGGTCGACGCCGCGACGGATCGTCGCCATGCGCAGCGCCGCGGCCATGCGCGCCACCGCGACTTCGATGATCGCCTCCGCCGCCGCTTCCACCGTCATCCGCAGCGGGCGCGCGATGCGCGTCTCGATCGCCTCGGCGGCACGCGCGATGTCGAGCGGTTTCTCGCCCGCCAGGAAGAAGGCCGCGTTCAGCCGGCCGAGCACGAGATTGGCATCCGTGATGGTCGGCCGGTCGCCGCCCTGCGCGTAGCAGGCGGGCCCCGGATCGGCGCCCGCGCTTTCCGGCCCGACGCCAAGCGCGCCGCCGGGATCGAGAGCAGCGATGCTGCCACCGCCGGCGCCGACCTCCACCATCTCGACGCTCGGGGTGCGGACGGGATAGCCACGACCGCGTCCGGCCGTGTCGCTCGCCACCGCCATGGCGCCGACCTCGAACTGATCGGAAACGCGCGGCACTCCGCCCGAGACCAGCGCGACCTTGGCCGTGGTACCGCCCATGTCGAAGACGACGCAATCCGCGAAGCCGGCCAGCCCGGCGACATAGGCGGCGCCAAGCGCCATTGCCGCGGGGCCGGATTCGATCAACTGAACCGGAAAGCGCGCGGCGATGCCGCCCGCCATGACGCCGCCGGAGGAGGTCATCAGGTGGACGTCGGCCCGAGCGCCGCGTACCGCCAATTGCTCCGTGAGGCGCGCGACATAGCTGCCGACACTCGGCAGCAGCAGGGCATTCACCACCGCGGTGCTGGTACGCTGATATTCGCGGTATTCCGGGCAGACCTCCGCGGAGGCGACGACGGGCACGCCCGGCAAGGCGGCGCGGATCACCGCCGCCGCGCGCTGTTCATGCGCCGGGAAGCGATAGGAGTGCAGGAAGGCGACGACGATCACCGCCGCACCGGCATCCACCAGGCGCCGCGCCTGAGCGATGCAGACGGCCTCGTCCAGCGGGATCCAGACACGGCCATCCGGCCCGGTGCGCTCCGGCACGCCGAGCGCGCGGCGCCGCGGCACCAGCGGCTTCGGCTTGGTGTACATCAGGTCGTACTGGTCCGGCCGCGTCTGGTAGGCGATCTCCAGCACGTCGGAGAAGCCTTCGGAGGTCAGCAGGCCTACCGCGGCACCCTTGCCCTCGATGATCGTATTGGTCGCGACCGTGGTGCCATGGCCGACGAAGGCGATCCGGTCGATCGGCACCGCATGCCGCACTAGCGCCCGATCGAAACCGTTGAGGAAGCCGGCAGCGGGATCAGCAGGCACGCTCGGCACCTTCACCAGGTGCACGTCGCCGGTCTGCTGGTCGAGCACCACGACATCGGTGAACGTGCCGCCGATATCGACGCCGATCCGGTAGCGGTCGCTGTTTCCCTGCACGGTCGCTCCTAGCTCAGCCATGGGAGTTCGGCAGCAGTTGAACGGCATAGTGGTAGCGCTGCGGGTGGTACCAGCCGATGCCGACCTGCACCGGCCCGCAGCCAGCCAGCACGAAAGTGCGCGCCACGCGCAGCACCGCCGCGCCGCGCCGGATGCCGAGCAGCCTGGCCAGCCGCGGATGGGCGATGTCTGGATGGACGGATTGCTCCGCACGCGTCACGCGCGCGCCGAGCGCTTCCTGTACCAGGTCGATCACCGGCCGCGGGTCGTCGAGCATGGCGGGATTGATTTGGGCGGCGACATCAAGCGGCAGGTAGACGCGGGTTAGCGTATAGGGGCCCTCGGCGGCGCTGTAGAGGCTTTCGAGCATCAGGACGCGGTCGGGGCCGGCCCGCGGCCCGCGC
This sequence comes from Acetobacteraceae bacterium, assembly GCA_947478535.1. The sequence goes on along the minus strand of CANJXD010000101.1, from coordinate 5,970 downwards.
GGCCTGAGCAGGCGCGCGACGTTCTGCGGTGGCGCCAGCCGGCGGCGCGCAAGCAACTCCCGGGTGAGGCCGCGGACGGGTGCCAGCGCGTCGTCCAGAGCGCCGATCAGCCGCACCGTCTTCCCCGCCGCGGGTTCGTCCGCGACGAAGGTGCCGCGCCCGCGCTGGCGCACGACGAGACCGTTGGCGGCCAGGCCGCTCAGCGCCTTGCCGATGGTGATGCGGCTGACGCCGAAGCGACCGCAGAGTTCCGCCTCCGTCGGCAGCGCCGCGCCGGGCAGCAAGGTACCGGCGGAAATCTGCTCGCGCAGAAATCGTTGGATCTGGGAATAGAGCGGAACAGGCCCCGCTTCGAGCAGCACGGCAAGCCTCCCACGGTTCCGCTCGATGCTGTGGTTGTCATAACAACATGTCAATTGGAAAAAATCTGGTGAATGGATGTCGCGGCAGCGCCGCACGCATCGAGATCGCTGTCGAACCGGACTTGCCATGCGGGCCGTATTGGCTGTTTACTGCCTGCATGGATTGCGGCGGAGACGGTCCGGTCTGATGCAGCGCTACTCCGGCCTCAAGGTGGTCACTGAGGGCCTCACCGGCAATCGCGGCTGGAAACCGGCATGGCGGAAGGCGGCGCCGAAGCCTTCCTACGACGTCATCATCGTGGGTGGCGGCGGCCACGGCCTCGCCACCGCTTTCTATCTCGCCAGCCAGCACGGGATCAGCAATGTCGCGGTGCTGGAGAAGGGGCCGATCGGGCAGGGCAACACCGGGCGCAACACCACCATCGTGCGCAGCAATTACCTGCTGCCGCAGAACAACCTCTTCTACGAGCATTCGCTCAAACTCTGGGAAGGCCTCGAGGCGTCGCTCGGCTTCAACGTGATGATGAGCCAGCGCGGCGCTCTCAACCTGTTCCACAACGATGCCGGGCGGAACGCGGCGCTGCGGCGCGGCAATTCCATGCGCCTGTCGGGGATCGATGCGGAGATCCTGGATCGCGACGGCGTCGCGGCCTTCTGCCCGCTGATCGACATCGACAATCCGCGCTTCCCCGTACTCGGCGGCCTGCTGCAACGGCGCGGCGGCACGGCCCGGCACGATGCCGTCGCCTGGGGCTTCGCCCACGCCGCGGATGCGCGCGGCGTCGACATCATCGAGGGATGCGAGGTCACCGGCATCATCGTCGAAGGCGGCGCGGTCCGCGGCGTCCGCACGACGCGGGGAGAGATCGCGGCGCCGAAGGTCGGCCTCGCGGTGGCAGGCCACACGAGCGTGCTGGCACGCATGGCGGGATTCGAGGTGCCGATCGAGAGCCACCTGCTCCAGGCCTTCGTCAGCGAGAGCGTCAAGCCGATGATCGACGGCGTGATCTCCTTCGGCGTCGGGCATTTCTACATCAGCCAGTCCGACAAGGGCGGCCTGGTGTTCGGCGGCGCGCTGGATGGCTACAACTCCTATGCGCAGCGCGGCACCATGGCGACGGTGGAGCATGTGATGGCGGCCGGGATGACGCTGATGCCCTCGCTCGGAAGGCTGCGCATCCTCCGCTCCTGGGCGGGCGTGAACGACATGACACCCGATGGCAGTCCCTTCATCTGCAACACGCCCGTCGACGGCCTGACCATGACGGGCGGCTGGTGTTATGGCGGCTTCAAGGCGACGCCCGGTTCAGGCTGGTGCCATGCGTGGACCATCGCCAAGGGCGAGGCGCATCCGCTGAACGCGCATTTCACGCTCGATCGCTTCCGGGAGGGACGCATGCTCGACGAACGCGGCAGCGGCCCGTTCGGCTGGCTGCAGTAGCCATGCGCATTCCGTGCCCGCATTGCGGCCTGCGCGAGGAGGGTGAGTTCACCTATCGCGGCGACGCGACGGTGACGCGGCCCGGCCCCGAGGCCGGGATCGATCCCTTCCACGACTACGTCTACATGCGCGCCAATCCGCGCGGATGGCACCTGGAATGGTGGCAGCATGGCGCCTGCCGGCAATGGCTGCGGGTGCTGCGCCATACCGTGACGCACGAGGTCCGCCAGGTGGCGCTGCCCGGCGATGCCGTGGCGGCCCCGGTCGAATGACGCGCCTTCCCGCCGGCGGCCATCTGGATCGCGCCACGCCGCTGCGCTTCACCTTCGACGGCCGGCAACTCTCGGGGTTCGCCGGCGATACGCTGGCCAGCGCGCTGCTCGCCAACGGCATCCATCTGGTCGGGCGGTCCTTCAAGTATCATCGCCCGCGCGGCGTCTTCACCGCCGGCGTGGAGGAGCCGAACGCGCTGGTGGAACTGCGCGCCGGCGCGCGGCGGGAGCCGAATACGCGCGCAACGGTGACCGAACTGTTCGATGGGCTGGAGGCGAGCAGCCAGAACCGTCTCGGTTCGCTCGCCTTCGATGCGCTTGCGGTGAACGGACTTGTCTCGCCCTTCATCGGCGCAGGCTTCTACTACAAGACCTTCATGTGGCCGCCCGCCTTCTGGGAGAAGCTGTATGAGCCGCTAATCCGTCGCGCCGCCGGCCTCGGCCGTGCAGCGATGCGCCCCGATCCCGACCGCTACGAGCATCTGAACGCGCATTGCGACGTGCTCGTCGTCGGCAGCGGCGCCGCGGGGCTTGCGGCGGCGCGCGCCGCCGCCGCGGCAGGTGCCCGCGTGATCCTGGCGGAACAGGAGCCGCTGTTCGGCGGCGGACTTCTGTTGGAGCCCGGCCACGAGGCCTGGCGCCGGGAGATGCTGGCCGCGATCGCCGCGACGGCTGAGATCCGCCTGCTGCCTCGGACCACGGTGCTGGCTGCCTATGAGGGCAACCATTTCGCTGCGGTGGAACGCGTCGCGGACCATCTGGCGGAGCCGCCCGCCTCCCTGCCCCGCCAGCGTTTCCACGCCATCCACGCCGCGGAGGCCGTCTTCGCCGCCGGCGCTCATGAGCGGCTGATCGCCTTTCCCGGAAACGACCGGCCGGGCGTGATGCTGGCCGGCGCGGGGCTGGCCTATATGCGGCGATGGGCGGTGCGGGCGGGCGACGCTGTGGTGCTTTTCGCCACCAACGATGCAGCCTACGACGCCGCCTTCGCGCTGGCCGACGCCGGCGCGCGCATCAGCGCCATCGTCGACCCGCGGGAGGACAGCCCCGCCATGGCGCAGGCCCGCCGGGCCGGCTTCCGCGTCGAGGCGCGGAGCGAAGTCTGCGGAACGACCGGCCGGCTGCGGATCACCGGCGTCGGGATCCGGCGACTCGGCGCGGCGGGGCGAGGCAATGCGCACGCGGCGGATCTGCTTCTGCTCTCCGGCGGGTGGAACCCTGCGGTGCATCTCGCCTCCATGGCGGGCACGGCGCTGCGCTTCGACGCGTTGCTGCACACCTTCTTGCCCGATGGCGCGGCGCCCGGCACGCGCAGCGCCGGGGCCTGCCGCGGCATAAACGGCATTGCGGCGGCAGCGGCGGACGGAGCGCAGGCCGGCGCCGACGCCGCGCAGGCCGCGGGCTTCGCGCGCCGCATCGATTTCACGCTGCCGGATGGCCCGGCTGCGAGCCATGCGCCATACCCGCTGCACGAGGTCAGGGCACGCGGCAAGGCCTTCGTGGACCTGCAGGATGACGTGACGGCGGAGGACATCCGCCTCGCCTGTCGCGAGGGCTACAGCCATATCGAGCTGGCCAAGCGCTACACGACCCATGCCATGGGCACCGACCAGGGCAAGACTGGCGGCATCGTCGGCGCGGCGGTGCTGGCCGAGGCGCGGGGCGAGAAGCTGGCGCAAGTCGGCCTCCCGCGCATGCGGCCCTTCTACGCGCCCGCCGGCTGGGGCGCCGTAGCGGGCGCGCACGCGGGTCGGCACTTCGCGCCAACACGCCGCACCGCCTTGCATCGCTGGCATGAACGGGCGGGCGCGGCATGGCTTGACGCGGGCGTCTGGAAGCGCCCGGCCTATTACCCGAAGCCGGGGGACGCTGATGCGTGGGCCAGCGTGCGACGGGAAGCGCGGGTGGTGCGCCAGGATGTCGGCGTCTGCGATGTCAGCACTCTCGGCAAGATCGAGCTGCGCGGGCCGGATGCGGCGGATTTTCTCGACCGCATCTATGCCAATACCATGTCCACCCTCGTCATCGGCCGTGCGCGCTACGGCCTGATGCTGCGGGAGGACGGGATCGTCTTCGATGACGGCACGGTCAGCCGGCTCGGGCGCGACCACTACCTGATGACGACGACGACGACCCAGGCGGCAGCCGTGATGCAGCATCTGGAATTCCATCTCCAGACGGTATGGCCGGCGTTCGACGTCTCGCTCGTCACGGTCACCGACCAATGGGCGGCCATGTCCGTGGCCGGCCCGCGATCGCGGGAGGTGCTGGCCCGCATCGTCGATGGCGTCGAGATCACCGACGCCGCCTTTCCTTTCATGGCCGTCGCCGAATGCCGCGCGGCAGGGGCGCCGGCGCGGCTGTTCCGCATCTCCTTCAGCGGTGAGCGTGCCTATGAGATCGCAGTGCCGGCCGGTTATGCCGAGCATGTCTGGCAGGCGCTGGTCGATGCCGGCGCCCAGCCCTATGGGATTGAAGCGGTCGGCCTGTTGCGGGTCGAGAAGGGGCATGTGGCGGGGGCGGAGCTGAACGGCCAGACCACGGCACATGATCTCGGCCTCGGGCGAATGCTGAAGCGCAAGGGCGACTTCGTCGGACGTGTGTTGGCAGGCCGCCCTGGGCTGACGGATCCGGACCGGCCCGGACTGGTCGGCGTCGTTCCCCTCGATCCAGCACGGCGCATCAGGGCCGGATCGCATCTCCTGGAACGAGAAGGAGGGCCGAGCTTAGGCTGGATCACCAGCGCAACCCATGGGGTGGCGCGGGATGGCTGGCTGGGCCTGGCGATGCTGAGCCGTGGGCAGGAGCGGATGGGAAGCACCATGACGGCGGCGAATCCGCTGATGGACGATGCCGTGCCGGTCCGCATCGTCAGCCCACACCATTACGACCCTGAGAACACCCGTGTCCGTGGCTGAACCGATCCACCTGCCAGCGGCTCTGCGACACATGCTGCGGGACGTGGCGGGCGCGAGGGCCACAATAGCACTGCCGCGACGCGAACTGGTGCAGGTGATGGCGAAGGGTGGGGCGATGCCGGATGCCACGGCGCTCGGGATCACGCTGCCTGAGGCCTGTTTAAGCGCTGAGGCCGGCGATCTCGTCGCGCTCTGGATGCAGCCGCGCGGCTGGATGCTGATGGCGCCCTGGCAGGGCGAAGGCGCGTTGGCCGGGCGCCTGGCGCCGCTGGCGAGTTGGGCGAGGCTAACGGACCAGTCGCATGGCCGTGTTGTCATGGTGCTTTCCGGTCCGGCTTGGCGTGACCTGCTGGCGCGGCTCTGTCGCCTGGACCTCCACCCGCGCGTCTTCTCCCCTGGCTGCGTGGTGACCACACCGCTCGGCGCGGTGCAGGTGACGCTGCGTGCCACGGCAGAGGGAGCCGAGCTGTTCTGCTTGGCGACACTGGCGGAGGAGACGATGGAGTTGCTGCAACTTGCCGGGGCGGAGTTCGGCGTACGGGTGGTGGCGTAAGGATGACCTCTACTCCGTAAAAGCGGTCCGCCGGTAACATCGGCCGTGCACAGCGCGCGAAGCCAAGCGAAATCTCGGCACAAAACTCCCCGCGCAAGGTGACGTCCTGTCGCTGGAACGATGTCGACGACAATGCCGCGGGAAATACACCGGGACCGCCTGCAGCCGGCGCGGGTATCGCTACTTGCGGAACGCTATACAGCGTTCATGCGGGCCATGGAGAGCAAGGATGGTAAGGCAATGGCAGACATCGCAGCGCGCAAGTAGGCGCTGAGGGATGCACCGCGGAACGTGTCAACGCCAATGAGACAGCCGGTCTTCGAGATTAGGCTTGGAGTTTCAGCTTCTGCGCAGGCGGGTTGATCCAGACGGCGGTGGGTTTCTGGGGTGGCGCGGGGGCCTTGTTGACGAAGCGGTTCGGGTT
>CANJXD010000100.1 GCA_947478535.1 Acetobacteraceae bacterium | reverse complement strand
TCCACCGCCGCGAGGCCGGCTTCCAGGTGGTTCAGCGCCTGCATCGCGAATTCGACCTGGGTATGGGCGAAGATCGGCATGCGGACGGGAAAGGCGCGGATCTCGGTGCCCGGCGCCGCGATGGCCGCGAGTTCCGCCGGCGCATCGAGCCCCGCCACGCTGGCCTGTGTGGCCCCCACAAGACCGATCTTCATCGCCTGTCTCCCTATCCCATCCGACCAGCCTACGGCATGGCGTCCGTCGTCGCGCTCCAGATCGGCGTGCTGCTGATCACCAACTCGCGCAGATCGCGCGGCTCCCGGAAGCCTTCGGCCGCGGGCTCTCCCAGCACGGCGGCGCGGGCGAAGGCGGCGACGCGCTCACCGACCATGCGCATCGCCTCCGGCGCCTGGGTGTTCAACTGGTGAGGGCCGCGGAAGGTGTGGATTTCCCGCAAGCCACGGGCCCGCTGGAAGGCCTGGAGCGAGCCTTCCAGGCCCTCCACATAGTCATAGGTTCCCTTCGCCACCATCAGCGCCGGCCATTGCTCGATGCCGGCGAAGACCTCGCCATCGGGGTAGTAGGTGGTGTGGCGTTCGACGCGCAGCGCCGCCTCCACCATGTCATGCCCCGCGAGGCGCCAGCCGAGGCCGCCGGAGTTCGGGCCATACAGGATGGCGCCCCGGATGTTCGGCTGGCCGCGCGCCGTGCCGCAGGCGGTGCCGGGATGATCGCGGTCGCAATCCTCGACGAAGTTCTGGTGCATCGCCCAGGCCGCGGTGTAGCTGCCGCGGGAATAGCCCATCAGCACCACGGGAATGCCGGAGGCGCCCATCCCCGCCAGCAGCCGCCCACCGGCGGCACGGCCTTCGAGTACCTCGCCCCCCGGGGTCAGCATCCGGAGGCCCTCGCCGGTGTCGAGTTGATGTAACTGGCGGAAGATGTCGCGCGCCTGTTCGGCGGTGTTGAAGCCGCTGACGCCGCCCGAGATGCCATTGCCGCGCCGGTCGGTCAGCAGCACGTCGAAGCCCGCCGCCACCAGCGCCGCCGCGAAGCCGCGCCAATGGCGCATGCCCGGCTGTTCGGAACGCGTGGCCGCGGACGGGTCCGGCACCCAAGTGCCGGCGGCATTGCGCATCACCCCATTCGCGCCGGGATCGTCGATGCCCGTCATCTCGTTGCCGCCGCCATTGACCATGACGACGAGCGCCCGGCGCCGGCCGGCGCCGACCGCCAGGCCCTCCCCCTCCATGTACCAGCCGCGCAGGCGGATCGGGTCATGCCGGTTCAGGTGCAGGCGTTCGTAGCTGTCGCGCGGCGCGGTGAATTCCACCGTGAAGGTGCGCGGCTCGGCCGACGCGATCGGCTCCGCGAAGGGCGCGCGGGCGAAATAGCCGGGGCGGCGAATGGCGCGGAGGTCAACGGTGCCATGCGGGTCGATGAGCCCATGCGGATCGACCGTGCCGGTGCGCCGGCGTTCTTCCGAGGTGAAGGTCACGGCGCCGGCCCGCGCCGCCGCCGCGCAGGTGGCATCCGCCCGGCAGGCCACCCAACGGGCACGGATGCGGGCATCGGTGAACTCATCGGCGTGGAATTCGCCGCGATAGCCAGCGGGCGCGAATTGCGCCGTCGGCATGAAGGGGATGCAGACGCGCTGGCCGGCTTCCTCGGACAGATAGCCCGGCATCACCGCGTTGCGGTCGAAACCCACGCGGCGCTCGCATTCCGGCGCGGGTGTATCGGGGTGCACGGCCGGGGCGGGCTGCGCTGGTTGCGCCATGGCGCCCCCCGCCAGGCCGAGGAGAAATGCCGCCGCCATCGCGGCCCTGCTGCCGGTGATCATTGCTTCAGACCCTTCCCCCACGATGGCGGGAGCATCCGCCCCGGGTGGGAGAGGGGTCAAGCCGTCAGACCCATCGCTAAACCGCGATCAGATCGACACTCACCTCCAACTCCTGCTTGCCGCCGCCGAGCAGGATTCCCTTGATCGGGCTGATATCGGCGTAGTCCCGCCCCCAGCCCAGCAGCAGATGCTCATCCGCCACCACCAGGTCATTCGTGGGGTCGAGGTCCACCCAGCCATGCCAGGGGCCGAGCCAGCAGCCGACCCAGGCGTGGCTCTGATCCGCGCCGGCCCGGCGCTTCTGCCCCGGCGGCGGGCGGGTGCGGACATAGCCGCTGGTATAGCGGGCCGGCAGGCCGAGCGCGCGCAGCCCCGCGATCATCAGATGCGCGAAGTCCTGGCAGACGCCCGCCCGCTGCGCCAGCACCTGCGCCACCGGGGTGGAGATGGTGGTCACCCCCGGCTTGAAGGCGAAATCCCGCTTGATCCGCGCCGTCAGGTCCAGCAGCCCCGCCAGCACCGGCCGCCCGCGCGGGAAGGACAGCGCCGCATAGCCGCCCGCCGCGCGGTCCGCCGGCGCCAAGGGGGAAGGCAGGGCGAATTCCGCGGCGTCCCAGCCTTCCGGCTGCTGCGCCGCATCCCGCACAGCTTCCCAGGGCCAGGTCTCCGGCGCTGGGGGCGGGGCTGGGAAGGCGACATCGACGGTCGCCTCCAGCGTCACCTCGAAGGCCTCATGCGGCGCTTCCAGGAATACCCAGGCCACGCCATTGCCGAAATGGTCCATGCCCTGCATCCGGTAGCCCGCCGCCGGGCTCGCCACCACGGAGACGTGTTCCACCACCTGGCCCCGCACCTGCCGCGGCGTCAGGTGCAGCAGATGCGACGCCAGATCGACCGGCGAGGCGTAGCGATAGGCCGTGTGGTGACGCAGTGCGTAGCGCGTCACCCGCCGCCCCCCACTTCCTCATCGCTCAGGGTCCGGGTGCGGACATGGCTGACATAGCGCCGCGCCACGGCATCCGACAGCGCGGCGGCCTCGCTCTCCAATTCCATCAACGCCTTCGGCAGCGCCGCCGCCGCCACATCCCGGTCCGGCGCCATCAGCACACCATCCACCAGCGCCTGCGGCCGCGCCGCGAGGCTGGAGGCGATGGCCGCCAATTCGTCATCCGCGCCGCCGATTTCCGCCAGCCGTTCCGCCACCGCCGAAAGCTGGAAGCCGAGCGCCCGTGGATTGCCGGGGTCCGCCAGCACCAGGTCCAGCACCGGCGCCGGCTGCACGGTGGCGAGGTAGCGGGACCGGTAGGTCAGCGTGCTGTCGCAGATCTCGAGCGCCAGCCGCAGCCCCGCCTCCATCCGCGCCGGCGGCTGTTCCAGCGCATGGCCGAGGTTGCGCGCCGTCGCCGCCGCACGCTCGATCCGCCGGCCGAGGTCGAGGAACATCCAGGCGCCGCCCCGCACCATGTTCTCCGCCGCGATCCCGGCCAGCGCCGTGCAGGCGCGGATGATCGCCGTCATCGCCTCCACCAGCGCATCGAGACCGGTGGCGCCGAGGGCGAGCCGGGCGCGGCCTTCCTGGCTCAGCGTCGCGAAGGCCGCCCACATGTCATGCGTCAGCCGGTCCCGGACCGCGACCTGCGGGCGTTCCACGCAATCGAGCAGCACACTGAACGCCCCGCCCGGTCCCGCCGCCGCCCGCAGCGCGCGCGGCAGGGCGGTGCCATCGGCCGGGCTCGCCGCCACTTCCTCCTCGATCAACCCTGCCGCGTGCAGGCAGCGCGCGAGCGCCCGGATCTCCGCGATCTCCCGCGGCAGAGCGGCGCCGCGCAGCAGCCGCGCGAGCAGGGCGCGCGCCAGCCGGGCGCAGGATTCCAGGCGTTCGACATAGCGGCCGAGCCAGAACAGGTCATCCGCCACGCGGCTCGGCAATTCGCCGGAGGATCGCCGGATCGGCAGCGTCGCCACGCGCAGCGCGGCGGGGCCAAGGATATCGCCGCCATCCTCCGTCACCACCCACACATCCTTGGCAGCGCCCCGCCGCCCCGGCGGCCCGGCAATGGCGCCGACGCCTTCGAGCACATGCGCGAGGCCGCCCGGCATGGCGCGCCAGGTGCCCGTGGCGTCGCGGGCCAGGAACATGCGCAGCATCACCGGCGCGGGGTCCAGCGCCTCCCCCTTCAGGCGCGGTGCACCGGAGGGGGTCATCGGCCGCGTCGCCGCGTACTGCCAGGGCGCGCCGCCACCGAAGACATCCAGCGCCCCGAGAGGCGCGGCATGGCCGGGATCGAAGGCCGAGCGCAGCCGCCAGACATCAGGCTCCGCCTGCACGCGCCGGCGCGATTGCGCATCGCCAAGCCACAGCGTCTCCAGCGCCGGCAGCGCCAGGTCTTCCCCCAGCAGCGCCCGCGCAGCGGCCGCGTGATAGGGCGCTGTCCCCGGCGCTTCCGCCAGCATGGAGCCCGGCGCATTCACCAGCCGCACGGCCCCCGAGCGCATGACCTGCATCAGCCCCGGCACGCCACCGCCAGCGTTGAATTCCAGCGGGTCCGACAATTCCCCCTTGGTGCGGCGGAGGATGACATCGATGCGGCGCAGCCCGCGCAGCGTCTTCAGGAAGACCTGCCCATCCCGCACCATCAGGTCCCCGGTTTCCACCAGTTCCAGCCCGAGTTCGCGGGACAGATACAGGTGTTCCAGCCAGGTTTCCTGCCGCGCGCCGGGTGTCAGCAGAGCGAGGCGCGGATTGTCCACGCCAGGCGGCGCCAATTGCTGCAAGCCGTCGAGCCAGGCATCGAAGAAGGGGCGCAGCGCGCGGACCTGCACGGCGCTGAAGGCTTCCGGCAGCACGCGCGCCAGCAGCGCCCGGTTTTCCGCAGCAAAGCCCACGCCATTGGCCCCGCCGCAGCGATCCGCCACCACGCGCCAGGCGCCATCCGGCCCGCGCAGCAGGTCGGCGCCATAGAAGGTCAGGTGCGGAAAGGCGTCCCCGAGCGGAGCGTGGCAGGGGCGGAGGAAATGCGGATTGCCCAGCACCAGCGTCGCCGGGATCACCCCGTCCCGCAGCAGCCGCTGTTCGCCATACAGGTCGCCCAACATGGCCGAGAGCAGCCTCGCCCGCTGGGCGAGGCCGGCTTCCAGCGCCTCGAATTCCGTCGCGCCGAGGATCAGCGGCACCGGATCGCAACGCCACGGCCTGCGCGCGCGGCCCTGCAACCCGCCAGCGGCATCCGCCACCAGCACGGTCGCGACGCCTTCTTCCTCGAAGGCACGGTCAAGCCGCCGGCCGCGCTCGGCCACCGTGGCATAGCCGAGGGAGGAAAACGCCCCGAGCAACCTCCGCCAATGCGGCCGCACGCGGCCACGACCATCGACCATCTCGTCGAGTTGCGTCTCATCGAGGCGCATCTCGTCAAGCCTGGGCGGGGGCCCTCCCGCTGGCGCCGCGGCCTCGATCAGCGGGCCCGCCGGAGGTCGAGGGTGCGCGGCGTGGCGCGCGCGGTCACCACGCGCGGCGCGGCCATCGCGCCCGGCGTGTGGCCCATCGGCAGGAACAGCGCGCGGCGGCGGGCCTCGGCCTCATTCGCATTGACCGGGAAGGTCTGGTAGTTGCGCCCGCCGGGATGCGCCACGTGATGGGTGCAGCCGCCAAGGCTGCGGCCGGTCCAGCTATCCCAGATATCGAAGGTCAGCGGCGCCTGGGCACCGACGGTCGGGTGCAGGGCGGATGGCGGATCCCAGGCCTTGAAGCGCACCCCCGCCACGTACTCGCCCTCCGTCCCCGTTGGCTGCAGCGGCACCGCCGCCCCGTTGCAGGCGAGGACGAAGCGTTCCTCGACCCAGCCGGTCACGCGGGTTTGAAGCCTCTCGACGCTGCTGTCCACATAGCGGGTGGTGCCGCCGGCGGAGGCTTCCTCCCCCAGCACATGCCAGGGCTCCAGCGCATTCCTCAGTTCCAGTTCCATCCCGCGCAGCGCGATGGCGCCGACCTTGGGGAAACGGAATTCGAGATGCGGCGCGAACCAGGCGGGGTCGAGCGCGAATCCAAGCGCGGCCACCTCCTCCAGCACATCGGTGAAATCCTGCTGGACGTAGTGGTGCAGCATGAAGTCGTCATGCAGCCGGGTGCCCCACTTGATCAGCCGCCGGTCATAGGGCTGGCGCCAGAAGCCGGCGACCAGGCTCCGCAGCAGCGCCTGCTGCGCCAGCGACATCCGCCAATGCGGCGGCATCTCGAAGCCCCGGAACTCGACCAGGCCGCGCCGGCCGGAAGGCCCGGAGGGGTCATACATCTTGTCGATGCAGAATTCGGTCCGGTGGGTATTGCCGGTCATATCGACCAGCAGGTTGCGGAAGATGCGGTCCACCATCCAGGGCGGCGTCGGCACGTCGCCCTCGCCGGTCGGCGGTGGCGGCACCTGGGCCAGCGCCGTTTCCAGCTCATGCATCGCATCGCCACGCGCCTCATCCACCCGGGGATGCTGGCTGGTCGGGCCGATGAACATGCCGCTGAACAGATAGGAAAGGCTGGGATGGTTGTGCCAGAAGCCGACCAGGGACTTCAGCAGGTCCGGCCGCCGCAGGAAGGGGCTGTCCGCCACTTCCGCCGCGCCCATGACCATGTGGTTGCCGCCGCCGGTGCCGACATGGCGCCCATCCAGCATGAATTTTTGGGAGTCCAGCCCGACCTGGCGCGCTTCCTCGTAAAGCTGCTCCGTGCGGGTCGAAAGGTCCTGCCAATCCGTCGCGGGATGGATGTTCACCTCGATCACACCGGGGTCGGGCGTGACGGAGAAATGCAGCAGCCGTGGATCGGAGGGCGCGAGATAGCCTTCGAGAAACACCTTCCGCCCGGCATCCTTGGCCGTCGCCTCGATGGCGGCGACCAAGGTCAGCCAGTCCTCGGCCTGGGTCAGCGGCGGCAGGAAGACATGGATCAGCCCGTCCCGGGCCTCCACGCACAGCGCGGTGCGGACAATGCCCGGCTCCTCGCGCCCCGGCTTCGGCGGCTTCTGCGCGATGATACGGGCGCGGCCTTGCGGCAGGTCCTGCCGCAGGGGCAGGGGCGCATGCGGGGCGAAGGGATCGGGCTCCGGCTCCGGCTCGATCGCCTCCTCGGTAGCCCAGGGCAGGCTGTCCAGCGGCAGGCGGAAGCCGATCGGGCTGTCACCCGGGATCAGGAACAACTCACCCTCCCGCAGCGCCCAGCTGCTGGATTCCCAGGCCCGCGCCTCGCCTTCCCCGGTCCGGCGCAGCGGCAGCACGCTGCCCACCTCGGCGGCGAGGCCATGGCCGTAGAGCTTCGCGAAACGCGCGCGCTCCATCGGGTCCCGCAGTTTCGCATCCTCCGCCACGACATTGGCGGGCAGCTTCTTCTCCCGCCACAGGTAGTAATGGATATCCTCCCGCGCCGGCATCCGCAGCGACGGGTCGATGCCAAGCCGGGCCGCGAGGATGGTGGCGAACTCCGCCGCATCCCGCGCCGTCGCATCGTCCTTGTCGTCATCGCCGGCGAGAAGCGTCGGGTCGGTCCAGACCGGCTCCCCATCCGCCCGCCAATGGCAATAGAGGCCCCAGCGCGGCAGTTGCTCGCCGGGGTACCACTTGCCCTGCGAATAGGTCAGCGCCGCGCCCTGCGCCCAGAGCGGCGCGAGGCGCCGCAGCAGCCGCCCGGCATAGGCGCGCTTGGTCGGCCCCAGGGCATCGGTGTTCCATTCCGGCGCGTCGCGGTCGGTATCGGCGACGAAAGTCGGCTCCCCGCCCACGGTCAGGCGCACATCGCCCGCTTCCAGCGCCTTATCCACCCGGGCGCCAAGGGCAGTGATCTTCGCCCAGGCTTCCTCGGTATAGGGCTTGGTGACGCGCGGCGTTTCCTCGACCCGGCGGACCTCCATGTGGAAGCCGAACTCGGTCTCGCATTCATCGACGCCACCGGTGATCGGCGCGGCCGAACCCGGCTCCGGCGTCGCGGCAAGCGGGATATGGCCTTCGCCCGCCAGCAGGCCGGAGGTCGGGTCGAGCCCGATCCAGCCGGCACCGGGGACATAGACCTCGCACCAGGCGTGCAGGTCGGTGAAATCGACGGCGGTGCCGACCGGGCCGGTGACGGATTTCACATCCGGCACGAGCTGGATCAGGTAGCCGGAGACGAAGCGCGCGGCGAAGCCGAGGTGGCGCAGCATCTGCACCAGCAGCCAGCCGCTGTCCCGGCAGGACCCCTTGCGGTTTTCCAGCACCTGCTCCGGCGTCCAGACGCCAGGCTCCATCCGCACGATGTAGCCGATATCCTCGGACAGCTTCTGGTTGAGATCGACCAGGTAGTTGACCGTGTTCGGCGCCTTGCGAGGGATATCCTTCAGATAGGCCGCGAGCAGCGGCCCGGGTTCCTCCAGCTTGCGGAAGGGTGCCAGTTCCTGCGCCAGCACCGGGTCGTACTCGAAGGGGAAGACCTCCGCCTCCGGCTCCACGAAGAAGTCGAAGGGGTTGATCGTCGCGAGATCGGCCAGCAGATCGACCGTGACGACGAAATCCCGCACCCGTTCCGGGAACACGACGCGGGCGATGAAATTGCCCTGCGGGTCCTGCACCCAGTTGAGGAAATGCGGCTTCGGCGAGATGTCGAGCGAGTAGGACAGGATCGGCGTACGGCTATGCGGCGCCGGCCGCAGCCGGATCAACTGCGGCGACATGCCGACCAGCCGGTCATAGTGGTAGCTCGTGCGATGCGTCAGAGCCGCATGAATGCTCATGGTAGGGAATTCCGCCGGGGAGGGGTTTGATCCTCGCTATCTCACCGGAACGGCCCGGCCCGCAAGGCTTACGCGGGGCTCGCGGCGGCATGGGTGCCCTGCGTTGCCCCGATGCGCGCCATGCGCCCAAGAAGCAGGCAAAACCGGCACCACCCCGCGCGCCCCAGGGATGGTCCCGGTGGACAGCCCCGGTGGGGAGGCTACACCGTTCCCAAACACTCGACCGCAGGCAGGGGGAAACCACCATGACCGAGAAATTCGCGCTGGTCACCGGCGCCGGCTCCGGCGTTGGCCGCGCCACCTCCATCGCGCTGGCCGCGGATGGCTGGACCGTGGCCCTGCTCGGCCGCCGCAAGGACGCGCTGGAGGAAACCGCCGGGCTCTGCCAGGGCCGTACCCTCGTGGTGCCGGCCGACGTGACGGACCCCGCCCAGATCGACGCCGCCTTCGCGACGCTGGCGACGGAATTCGGCCGGCTGGACCTGCTGTTCAACAATGCCGGCAACAACGTCCCCGGCACGCCGTTCGAGGAACTGACCACGGAACAGTGGCTGAAGGTCGTCAACGTCAATCTGAACGGCGTCTTCCTCTGCGCCCATGCCGCCTTCCGGATGATGGCGAAGCAGTCCCCGCAGGGCGGGCGCATCATCAACAACGGCTCGATCAGCGCCCATACGCCGCGGCCGGGCAGCGCGCCCTATACCGCGACGAAGCACGCCGTCACCGGCCTGACCAAGTCCATGAACCTCGATGGCCGGCGCTTCGACATCGCCGTCGGCCAGATCGACATCGGCAATGCCGCGACGCCGATGACCGAGCGCATGGCCCGCGGCGTGCCGCAGGCGGACTGGACGATCAAGGAAGAGCCGCGCATGGATGTGGGCCATGTCGGCGTGGCCGTCGCCCAGATGGCGGCCTGGCCGCTGGCGACGAATGTGCTGACCATGACCATCATGGCCACCCAGATGCCCTTCGTCGGCCGCGGCTGAACGGGCGCGCGGGACAGGCCTGGAACAGGCCCGGAACAGGGAGGAGGAACACCAATGAACAAGCTTGACCTGCATGGCCGTACCGCCATCGTCACCGGGGGTGCGCGTGGCATCGGGCTCGCCGTGGCGCGGCGCATGGTCGCCTCCGGCGCCAGCGTCTCGATCTGGGACGTGGACCCCGGCAAGGCCGAGGAAAGCCGCGCCGCGCTGGCCGCGGATGGCAATGTGACGGCCGAGGTGCTCGACCTGACGGATGCCGAGGCCGTGGCCGAAGCCGCCGCCCGCACCGCCAAGGCGCACGGCAAGATCGATATCCTGGTGAACAATGCCGGCATCACCGGCGGCAACATGCCGTCCTGGGAAATTCCCACGGAGCAGTGGCGCCGCGTCATCGACGTGAACCTGAACGCGCCCTTCATCGTCGCCAGCGCCGTGGTGCCGCATCTGCTCGCGAATGGCTGGGGGCGGATCGTCAATGTCGCCTCCGTCGCCGGCAAGGAAGGCAACCCGAACGCCGCGCATTACTCGGCCAGCAAGGCGGGGCTGATCGGCTACACCAAGTCGCTGGCCAAGGAACTGGCGCAGAAGAACATCCTGGTGAACTGCGTCAGCCCGGCCGCCGCCAAGACCGACATCTTCAACCAGATGACGGACGCCCACATCGCCTTCATGCTCTCGAAGATCCCGATGGGCCGCTTCGTCGAGGTGGAGGAGATCGCCGGCCTCATCTGCTGGCTTGCCACCCCGGATTGCAGCTTCTCGACGGGGGCGGTGTTCGATGTCTCGGGCGGCCGCGCGACCTATTGATGCGGCGATGCCGGGCAGGGGGATGATGGGCAAGGGGTGCTTGATGAACCGCAAGGCGTCCCGCCGCCGCCCGGCCTAGGGTGGGCGGCGACCAGGACACCGGAAGGAATGCTCATCATGCGATTCGTCCCCGCGCTGCTTCTGCTTCTCGCCGCCGGCCCCGCCTCTGCCCAGACCGATCGGGAACTGGTGGAGCGTGGCGAATGGCTGGCCCGCCAATGGTGCAGCGCCTGCCACGTGACCTCGGCCACCGCCCCGGGGTCGCGCAATGATGCCGCCCCCAGCTTCCCCGCCATTGCCGGGCGCGCCGGCGTCACGGCGGGGGGGCTTTCGACCTATATCCGCATCCCACACGCGAATATGCCGGACCATGGGCTGACCGCCCGCCAGGCGCAGGAACTGGCCGCCTATATCCTGGCGCAGAAGCCGCGTTGAGGGCGCTGCTGGCGGATATCGGCGGCACCAACGCCCGCTTCGCCCTGCTGGAAGGCGGGCGGGTCGGGCCGCCGCTTATCCTGCCCGTCGCTGATTTCACCACCGCCGAGGCGGCCATCGCGGCGGCGATCACGGCACTTTCGCCGGCCAGGGCCATCGACCGCGCCGTGCTCGCCATCGCCGGTCCGGTCACGGCTGAGCCGGTGCGGCTGACCAATGCGGCCTGGGAATTGCGCGCGGCCGCGCTGGCCGCCCGCTTCGGGCTGCGAAGCCTGCGCCTGGTGAATGATTTCGAAGCCCTGGCCCACGCCCTGCCGCACCTGGCGGCCGAGGACCTGCACGCCATCGGTGGCGGGCAGGCGGCGCCCGGCGCACCCATGCTGGTGCTCGGCCCCGGCACCGGGCTTGGCTGCGCGGCGCTGGTGCCGAGTGGCGCCCCGGGTGGTGCGGTGGTGGTGGCGACGGAAGCCGGCCATGCCGGGCTCGCCCCCACCGACGCCGCGCAGGACGCCCTGCTGGCCGCGCTCCGCCGGCGCTGCGGCCGCGCGGGGGCGGAGGAAGCCCTTTCGGGCCGCGGCCTCGCCATGCTGCATGCGATTCTCGCCGAAGGGCACGCCGTGCCGGAGCGCGACGCCGCGGCCGTGCTCGCCGCCGCCGGCCACTGCCCCATCGCCGCCGCCGCGATCGGCCACTTCCTGGACCTGCTGGCGGGTTTCGCGGGGGACATGGCGCTGGCCTGGGGGGCACGCGGCGGGGTCTTCCTGGGCGGCGGCATTCTGCCCCGTCTGCTCGGCCGGATGGATGCACAGCGCTTCCGCCACCGATTCGAGGACAAGGCCCCGATGCGGGATTGGCTGGCGGCGGTGCCGCTGCGGATCATCATCCACCCCGCTCCTGCCTTCCCAGGCATCGCAGCCCTGGCCATTTTGGAAGCAGTTGCTTAACCCCGCGCGACAAGTATCCCGCCAGAGGCGGAATCCCACGCTTCTATTCGCGCGGTCCCTGAGGCAAATTGCTGCATAGCAGCGCGCTATGACCCCCGAGGGCGACCGCGCCGGGAACGAAGGAGTCGAGACTGATGGATACCCCGACGACCCCGGTGGCCACAAAAAGTGGCGCCACCGGCGGCGCCGATGCGCTGCGCGACGTCATCCTCCAGAAGCTGACCTACGACCTCGGCAAAAGCCGCATGGGGGCACGGGACCGCGATTGGTTCATCGCCACCGCGCTGGCGGTCAGGGACCGCATCGTCGATCGCTGGATCGACCTGACGCGCGCCACCTACCAGACCGGCGCGAAGCAGGTGTACTATCTAAGCCTCGAATTCCTCATCGGCCGCCTGCTGCGGGACAATGTCTCGAACCTCGGCCTGCTGGATGACCTGCGCGCGGCGCTCGAACCGCTGGGCGTCGATCTGGAAAAGCTGCGGATCGCCGAGCCTGACGCAGCACTCGGCAATGGCGGCCTCGGGCGGCTCGCGGCCTGCTTCATGGAAAGCATGGCGACGCTGGCGATCCCCGCCTTCGGCTACGGCATCCGCTACGACCATGGCCTGTTCCGCCAGATCATCCGCGATGGCTGGCAGCGCGAATATCCCGAGGATTGGCTGCAATCCGGCAACCCCTGGGAATTCGCCCGCCCCGAGATCGCCCACGAGATCGGCTTCGGCGGCGTGGTCGAGGCCGTGACCATCGGCGAGTCCCGCATCAAGCATGTCTGGAAGCCGGCCGAGACGGTCGAGGCCGTGGCCTATGACACGCCGATCGTCGGCTGGCGCGGCGCGCATGTGAACACGCTGCGCCTGTGGTCGGCCCGCGCCGTCGATCCGCTGCGGCTCGATGCCTTCAATTCCGGGGACCATGTCGGGGCGCTGACGGACCGGGTGCGGGCCGAAAGCATCTCGAAGCTGCTCTACCCCTCCGATGAATCACCGAACGGACAGGAATTGCGGCTGCGGCAGGAATACTTCTTCTCCTCCGCCGCGTTGCAGGATCTGGTTCGCCGGCATCTCCGCGTCTACGGCGACCTGCGCTCCCTGCCCGACCGCGTGGCGATCCAGCTGAACGATACCCACCCCGCCATCGTGGTGGCGGAGCTGCTGCGCATCCTGGTCGACCTGCACGATATTCCGTGGGACGAGGCGTGGGACATCACGCAGCGCACCATCAGCTACACCAACCACACCCTGCTGCCGGAGGCGCTGGAAAGCTGGCCGGTGCCGCTGATGGAGCGCCTGCTGCCGCGCCACATGCAGCTGATCTACCTGGTCAACGCCTTCCATCTCGATGCCGTGAGCAACCGCTTCCCGCATGATGGGCGGCTGCTGTCCTCGGTCTCGCTCATCGAGGAAGGACACGGCCGCCGGGTTCGCATGGGCCACCTCGCGGTGGTCGGCTCGCACAAGGTGAATGGCGTCTCCGCCCTGCATTCCGAATTGCTGAAGCAGACGGTGTTTTCCGATTTCCACAAGCTGTTCCCGGACCGCCTGACCAACAAGACCAACGGCATCACCTTCCGGCGCTGGCTGCAGCAGTGCAATCCGGGCCTGACCTCGCTGCTGGTGGAAGCCTGCGGCCCGAAGGTGCTGGACGATGCGACGGAGTTGACGAAGCTGCGCGGCCTGGCGGGCGACGCCGCCTTCCAGCAGCGCTTCGCCGCCGCCAAGCGGAAGAACAAGGAAGCCCTCGCCGCGGTGGTGAAGGACCGCGTCGGGATCAAGATCGACCCGGATGCGATCTTCGACGTGCAGATCAAGCGCATCCACGAATACAAGCGCCAGCTGCTGAACGTGCTGGAAGCCGTGGCGCTGTATGACGATATCCGCAGCCAGCCGACGAAGGACTGGTCGCCGCGCGTCAAGATCTTCTCCGGCAAGGCGGCCAGCAGCTACCACCGCGCCAAGCTCATCATCAAGCTGGCGCATGACGTGGCGCGGGTGGTCAACAGCGACCCCACCGTGCGCAACCTGCTGAAGGTGGTGTTCCTGCCGAACTACAATGTCTCCCTCGCCGAGGTGATCGTCCCCGCCGCCGACCTGTCCGAGCAGATCAGCACCGCGGGGATGGAAGCGTCCGGCACCGGCAACATGAAGTTCGCCCTCAACGGCGCCCTCACCATCGGCACGCTCGATGGCGCGAATGTCGAGATCAAGGAACAGGTGGGCGACGAGAACATCTTCATCTTCGGCCTGACGACGGAACAG
>CANJXD010000099.1 GCA_947478535.1 Acetobacteraceae bacterium | reverse complement strand
GACAATGCCAAGAAGGTCGGGGTCGGCGTGCTCGCGGGCTGCCTCGCCGATTCCATCGACCTCTACAACATCACCCGCCACGCCCACTGGAACGTGAAGGGCCCACTTTTCCCAGCCCTGCACCCCCTGTTCGAGGGGTTCTACGGCACGCTCGCCACCGATATCGACGAGGTCGCGGAGCGCCTGGTGCAACTCGGCGGCACCGCGATGGGGACGACGCAATCCGTGGCCGGAGCCACCCGCATCCCGTCCTACCCCACCGAGATGAAGGGGGGGCTGGACCACGTGGCGGCGTTGCTCGACCGTTACGCCGCGATGGCCAAGACCCTGCGCGACGGCATCGAGGAAGCCGGCGAGGCGGGGGACGCGGATACGGCGGATATCCTGACCGGCGTGTCGAAGCACATCGACAAGGCCGTCTGGATGCTGGAAGCGACCGCCACCGGGGACCGGTGACGGGGAGGGCCACCGGGGACCGGTGAGGGGAGCCTCGCGCCCTATTCCACCGCCAGCCCCCTTTCCGCCACCACGCGCCGCCACATCGCAACATCACCCGCGATGCGGCGGGCGAAATCCTCGCTGGTCGAAGCGCGTGGCGTGCCGCCGACCAACTGCATCCTCGCCTGCACCTCTGGGCTCGCCAGGGCGCGCTCGGTCAGGCGGCGGATGGCATCGACGACCGGAGCGGGTACGGCGGCGGGCGCGACCAGGCCGAACCAGGCGATGGTCTCAAAGCCCGCCACGCCCGCCTCATCCATCGTCGGCACCTCCGGCAATTCCGGCGCCCGGGCCAGGGCGCTGACGGCCAGCGGCAGCAGGTCCCCCCGCCGCAGGCTGCCGAGCACGGTCGGCAGGTTGACGAACATCAGCGCGGGCTCCCCGGCCATCACGGCGGCCAGGGCGCCACCGGCGCCGCGGAAGGGCACATGGTCCAGCGCCAGCCCCGTACGGGCGCGGAACAGTTCCATCGACATATGCGCGGACCCGCCGACGCCACCCGAGGCATAGGGCATGCCACCCGGCGCCGCCCGCACCGCGGCCATCAGCGCCGCGAGATCCGCCACCGGCAGCGCCCGGCGGTTCACCACCAGCACCGAGGGCGCTTCCAGCAGCAGGGAGATCGGCGCGAAATCCCGCACGATGTCATAGGGCAGGCTGCGATAAAGCGCGGCGTTGATGCCGTGGCTTCCGGCATTCGCGATCATCAGCGTGTGGCCATCCGGCGTGGCGCGTGCCGTCGCCTCCGACGCCAGGCGGCCACCGGCGCCGGCGCGGTTCTCCACCACGAAGGGGCGGCCGGTCAGCTTCTCGAATTCCGCGCCGATCACCCGGCCGAGGGTATCCCCGGCATCCCCCGGGGAGGATGGCACATAGAGGCGGACGCTCCGCTCCGGCCATGCCCCCTGGGTGGCCGCCCCTTGGGCGGCGACCCCCTGGGCACCGGCAAGGCAGGGTGCCAGCCAGGGAAGGCAGGCGACGGCGGCGAGCAGCAGGGCGCGGCGCATGCGGATCAGGTCCTCCCGTTATGCCCCCAGGCTCGGGGCGCCGCCCCCCGGCGGTCAAGCCCGTGCCCTTGCCGCCACGGCCCCGAAGCGGGACAACCCCTGCACCCCGGAGACGCTGCGACCATGTCCGATGCCAGCGACGCGTATGTCTATGACGAGGCCAGCGGCGAATGGCGGCCGGCGAGCGAAGTGGCTGCGGCTGCCACCGCCACCCTCCCCCAGGCCCGCGATGCCTCCGGCAATCCCCTCGCCGATGGCGATAGCGTCACGCTCATCAAGGATCTGAAGGTGAAGGGTGCGAACCAGACGCTGAAGCAGGGCACTGTCATCCGCTCCATCCGGCTGACGGAGAATGTCGAGGAAATCGACTGCCGCCACGACACCATCAAGGGCCTGGTCCTGCGAACGGAATTCGTCCGCAAGCGATAGGCCAGCGCTTCCCGCTTCCGCCGACTCGCACGGCCTTGGTTGTGTCGGACCAGGGCCGTCGCTATCTTGGGCCGGAAATAGAGAACACAGCATGAACGACCTGTTCAGCCGCGGCAAGGCCAAGCCGGGCGCGAAACCTGCCATCCCCGCCGCCACCCCTGCCCCGCAGGGCGTGGTGTCCGACTATTCCGCCAAGGACATCGAGGTCCTGGAGGGGCTGGAGCCGGTGCGCCGCCGCCCCGGCATGTATATCGGCGGCACCGACGACAACGCCCTGCACCACCACGCCGCCGAGATCATCGACAATGCGATGGATGAGGCCGTGGCCGGCCATGCCGACCGCATCGAGGTGACACTGGAGGCCGAGAACTGGCTGGTGGTGCGGGATAATGGCCGCGGCATCCCGGTGGACCCGCATCCGAAATTCCCGAAGCTCTCCGCCCTCGAAGTCATCCTCACCACCCTGCATTCCGGCGGCAAATTCTCCGGCAAGGCCTATGAGACCTCGGGCGGCCTGCATGGCGTCGGCAGTTCCGTGGTGAATGCGCTGTCGGAGCGAATGGAGGTGGAGGTCGCCCGGGACCGCACGCTCTACGCCCATGCCTTCGAACGCGGGAAGCCCGTGCAGAAGCTGAAGACCATGGGCCCCATCCACAACCGGCGCGGCACCACCGTGCGCTTCCGTCCGGATACGGAGATCTTCGGCAAGCAGGTCTTCAGCGCCACCCGGCTGCACCGGCTGTGCCGGTCCAAGGCCTATCTCTACCGCGGGGTCGAGATCCGCTGGGCCTGCGATCCGAGTCTGGTCGAAGGCACCGACACCCCCGCCCAGGCGACGCTCCACTTCCCCGGCGGGTTGCGGGACTTCCTCGCCGCCTCCATCGAGGGTCGCGCGACCGTGGTGCCCGCCCCCTGGTCCGGCGACGCCACCTTCCCCGATGGCGCCGGCCGCGCCGAATGGGCGATCACCTGGATGGAACATGGGGAGGGGTTTCTCTCCACCTACGCCAACACCATCCCGACGCCGCAGGGCGGCACGCATGAGGCCGGGCTCCGCGCCGCGCTGGTGAAGGGCCTGCGGGCCTATGGCGAGTTGAAGAAGGAACGCCGCGCCGCCGCGGTGACGGCGGAGGATGTCTTCGGCGGCATGGCCGGGATGTGCTCCATCTTCGTGCGGGACCCGCAATTCCAGGGCCAGACCAAGGACCGGCTGACCAGCCCCGAAGCCGCCCGCTTCGTCGAGAATGCGCTGCGCGACCAGTTCGACCATTGGCTGGCCGGGGACCCCGGGAGCGCGGACAACCTTCTCGCCTGGACGATCGAGCGGGCGGAAGACCGCATCCGCCGGCGCGAACAGAAGGACACGCCCCGCAAATCCGCCACCCGCAAGCTGCGCCTGCCCGGCAAGCTGGCGGATTGCTCGCGTGAGGGCGTGGATGGGACGGAGTTGTTCCTGGTCGAGGGCGACTCGGCCGGCGGCTCCGCCAAGCAGGCGCGGGACCGGGAGACGCAGGCTGTGCTGCCGCTGCGCGGCAAGATCCTGAACGTCGCCTCCGCCAGCGCGGACAAGCTGCGGCAGAACCAGGAATTGCGGGACCTGATCGAGGCGTTGGGCTGCGGGGCGGGGGACAAGTTCGACCTCGCCCGGCTGCGCTACGGCCGCATCGTCATCATGACGGACGCGGATGTGGACGGCGCCCATATCGCCGCCCTGCTGATGACCTTCTTCTACAAGGAATTGCCCGAGATGGTCCGCCAGGGCCGGCTGTTCCTCGCCCAGCCGCCGCTGTTCCGCCTGCAATCCGCGGGCAAGACGGTCTATGCGAAGGACGACGCGGACCGGGAGCGGCTGCTGAAGAAGGAATTCAAGGCCAACCAGAAGGTCGATGTCAGCCGGTTCAAGGGCCTCGGCGAAATGCCGCCGGCCTCGCTGAAGGAGACGACCATGGACCCGAAGCGCCGCACCCTGCTGCGCGTGGTCCTGCCGCCGGAGGAACGCGCCCGCACCTCCGAATTGATCGAGGCTCTGATGGGCCGCCGCCCCGAACTGCGCTTCCGCTTCATCCAGGACAATGCGGCGAAGCTGGATGAGGAAGCGGTGGACGCCTGAGCGGGGGTGGTGGCGCTGGCCCCCACCCCGACCAACTTCGGCGTCGCGGCAGCCCCGCCGCCCCCCACTCCGTGGGTGACGGAGCAGCCTGCGCGATTTAGCCCCGCGCGGCCTGCGCGATTTAGCCCCGCGCGGCCTGCGCGATTTAGCCCCGCGCGGCCTGCGCGATTTAGCCCCGCGCGGCCTGCGCGATGCCCACCACAAACGGCAGCGGGTCCACCGGCCGCACCTGCCGGGACGGGCTCGTCACCAGCACCTTCAGGAACCGCCCGGCCGCACCGCCGAGGCAGACCAGCGTCTGCACCTCCTGCCGCCCATAGGTGCCGAGCAGCCTGGCGCAGCGCATCGGCGCCTGGCCGGGCACTGCCACATCGGTCCGATCGCGTTCCGCCAGTTGCTGGCTGGTGCGGGTGCCGGCCAGCGCCAGGGCCTCCCGCACCGCCTCGCTGAATTCGGCCTGCAAAGCCGGGTCGTTCACATCATCCGGTACCGCGGCGCGACCGCGGTCGTAGACACTGACGGTGGAAACCGCGCTGCGTGCCGGCCCGTCATAATCCACCGCCGCGCCCATGCCGGCGCGCTGGCGTTCATGCCAGGTGATGTCGCGGCGGGTGAAGCCGGCGACGCCTTCCGGGAGCCGCTCCAACGCCGATTCCAGCCCCGGCCGCTGCCCAGGCCGGGCCGCCACCCGCGTCACAGCGGGTGGCGTCTCCGCCCCCGTCACCGCGCCTTCCGTGTCCTCCCCACACCCCGGCAGCAGGCCGGAGAGGGGCAGCAGCAACAGCAGGGCGGTGCGGCGCATGATCAGCGGTTCCTTCTCAGCAACTGCAGCATCAGATCGACGACGATGGTCGCCACCGCGGCGATGACCGCCACATGGACCAGCGTGGCCGCTGCCCAGACACCCGCCGGGAACACACTCGGCAAGGCCATCCAGCCCAGCGGCAGCAGCAGGAACCCATAGGCGTGCGGGACGCTGTCCGCCACCTCATGCGTACCGTCGAAGATCATCTGGCCGGAAACATAGACGATGAGGAAAAGCCCCGCCCAGGCGATCCAGCGATGCTTTTCGAGCAGCTTGGCGATCAGCGTCGCCGCCACGCCCATCAGCACGACCGAAAAGGCCAGGCCGATGATCATGATGTACGGATGGTCCTTCGCCGCGCCGGCCACCGCCAGCACGTTGTCGAGGCTCATCGACACGTCGGCCACCAGGATCTGCGTGATGGCCTGACGCAGCGTCTTCTGGGGGGGAGCGCCGGGCGCGCCAGCTTCGCCATGCTCGCCGCCGCCCTCGCCATGCCCGCCGCGCAACTCGCGGTACATCTTCCAGCAGACCCACAGCAGCAGCACGCCACCAGCGAGGGTGATGCCGACAATGGAGAGCAGCTGCACGGTGATGGAGGCGAAGCCGATGCGCATCACCGTCGCGGCGACGATGCCCCAGAAGATCGCCTTCTTCCGCTGCTCCGGCGGCAGGCCGGCCGCGGCCATGCCGACCACCACGGCATTATCGCCCGCCAGCACAATATCGATGAACAGAACCGTGGCCAGCGCCTCGAGCGCTGACAAATATGACGAAAAATCCATGATTCGGCGTATCCATTCCCGGCTTCGGTGGCGCTAATGCCATGTTTAGCGGGAGGCTTGTCAACCGCCTGTTTGCGGTCGCATCTGCGCCGCAGGCCGCAACCACGGGCCGCACGCCGCAATCACGGACGGACGCATCAGCATGGTTCCCCGCTACAGCCGACCTGACATGGTCGCAATCTGGACGCCCGCGGCGCGGTTCCGGATCTGGTTCGAGATCGAAGCCTTGGCCGCCGAGGCCATGGCCGAACTCGGCACGATTCCCGCCGAGGCGGCCCGCGCTATTCGCCAGGGTGGCACCGCCAAGGTGGCCGATATCACCGAGGCGGATCTAGAGCGCATCGATGCGATCGAGCGCGAAACCCGTCATGACGTTATCGCCTTCCTCACCTGGCTGGGCGAGGGGATCGGGCCAGAGGCGCGCTTCCTGCACCAGGGCATGACCAGTTCCGACGTGCTGGATACCTGCCTGTCCGTGCAGATGACGCGCGCGGCGGACCTGCTGATCGCCGATATCGACCAGCTTCTGGCCGCGCTGAAGGCCCGCGCCATCGAATTCAAGCACACGCCAACCATCGGCCGCAGCCATGGCATCCATGCCGAGCCCACCACCTTCGGGCTGAAGCTGCTGGGCCACTACGCCGAGTTCGTCCGCAATCGCGAACGCCTCGTGGCGGCGCGGGCGGAAGTCGCCACCTGCGCCATCTCCGGCCCCGTCGGCACTTTCGCGAGTGTCGATCCCCGGGTGGAGGAGCATGTCGCCCAGCATATGGGCCTGAGCATCGAGCCGGTCTCGACGCAGGTGATCCCGCGCGACCGCCACGCCGCCTTCTTCTGCGCGCTGGCCGTCGTCGCCTCCGGCATCGAGCGCCTGGCGACGGAAGTGCGGCATCTCCAGCGGAGCGAGGTGCGGGAGGCGGAGGAGTATTTCCACGCCGGCCAGAAGGGCTCCTCCTCCATGCCGCACAAGCGCAACCCGGTGCTGAGCGAGAACCTGACCGGCCTCGCCCGCCTCGTCCGCGGCTACGCCATGCCGGCGCTGGAGAATGTGGCGCTGTGGCATGAACGGGACA
This sequence comes from Acetobacteraceae bacterium, assembly GCA_947478535.1. The sequence goes on along the minus strand of CANJXD010000099.1, from coordinate 7,319 downwards.
TCAGCCATTCCAGCGTGGAACGGGTGATCGGCCCGGATGCGACCATCACACTCGATTTCGCCCTCGGCCGCCTTACCGGGATGATGGAGAAGCTGACGGTCTATCCCGTGCGGATGGAGGAAAACCTCGAAAGCCTCGGCGGCGTGGTGCACAGCCAGAAGGTGCTGCTGGCGCTGACCCAGGCGGGGATGAGCCGGGAGGCCGCCTATTCCGCCGTGCAGCGGTCGGCGATGGCGACCTGGACGGCGCTCGGCCGGGCGGATGCCAAGGATTTCCGCACCCACCTGCTGGCCGATCCGGCCGTCGCGGCCTGCATGACCGCGGAGGGCCTGGCCGCGGCGATGGATCCGGCGCGGGACTTTGTTCACGTGGACCGCACCTTTGCCCGGGTGTTGGGGGAAGGCTGAGCCAGGGCGAGGCTGCTCGCGCACCCGTCATCGGATGGGCGCGCGGCCGCCCAGGTTTCGCCATGACCGATCCCTATATCCTGTCCCGAATGAAGGAGGAGGGTCGGCCCCGATGCGAGTCCTGACGACAAGCCTGGCAGTGATCGCGGGTGGCCTGCTGGGCGCGAGCCTGTTGCTCGGTGCGACCCGCCCCGCCGAGGCGCAGGTCGTGACGGTGGATTGGCGCCCGCCGCCCGGCCACTATTACGCCCCACCACGCCACCATCAGCGGCATTGGCGCCCGCCGCCTCCGCGCTACTACGCGCCACCCCCGGCCTACTACGCACCGCCACCCGTCTATTACGCGCCGCCGCCGGTCTACTATCCCCCGCCGCTGCCGCGCTACTACGCGCCGCAGCCCGGCGCGGGGCTGTATTTCCGCTTCTGAGGAGCCATACGGGCCGCGTGTGTACCGTGATCCTGCTGCGGCGGCCCGGCCATGCCTGGCCGCTTCTGGCGGCCGCCAACCGCGATGAGCGAATCGACCGCCCCTGGGACGCGCCGGCGGCGCATTGGCCGGCGATGCCTGGCATCGTCGCCGGGCGGGACCGCAGCGCCGGCGGCACCTGGATGGCGATGGGCCCGCATGGCGTGCTCGCCGCCGCCCTGAACCGGCCCGGCAGCCTCGGCCCCGCGGCCGGCAAGCGTAGCCGGGGCGAATTGCCGCTCCGCGCCGCCGCCGCACGCAGCGCCGCCGAGGCCGCCGAGGACATCGCCGGCATCGATGCTTCCCAGTGGCGCGCCTTCAACCTGGTGATCGCCGATGCGCGGGACGCCTTCTTCCTGCGCGGCCTCGGCGAAGGACGGCCGGAGGCGGTTCCTCTGGCCGAGGGTGTCTCCATGGTGACGGCACATGATCCGAACGACCTGGCGAGCCCCCGCACCCGCCGCCACCTGCCCCGCTTCCGCGCCGCGACCCCACCCGATCCGGGACACGGCGACTGGGCCTCCTGGGAAGAGCTTCTGGCCGATGATGCGATGGGCGAGGCCGGACTGGCGGAGGCGCTGCGCGTGCCGCCCGTCTCCGGCTTCGGCACCGTCTGCGCCAGCCTGCTGGCGCTGGGTGCGGCGGGCGCGCGGCAGTGGCGTTTCTGCCCGACCGGGGCGGGGCTCAGCCCGTTCCACGATATTGCGCTGCCCGCGCCGCAGGGGTAGCGCCCCCCTGAACAGCCCACCACGCCCCTCCGCCCTGTTCGGCACGCCGGTCTGCCCTCGCTTCGCGGCGTGGCCTCGCACGGCATCCCCTGCTATAGCGACGCTCAACCCGGGGGGCCCAAACGCCTCGCGGCCCTGCGCGTCCCATCCCCCGGGGCCGCGGCATCGAGGAGTTCCCGCACCATGGCGCGTCGTCGTCAGCTCTACGAGGGCAAGGCCAAGATCCTGTTCGAGGGGCCGGAAACCGGCACCCTGGTGCAGTATTTCAAGGACGACGCCACCGCCGGCAACGGCGCCAAGAAGGGGACCATCACCGGCAAGGGTGTCCTCAACAACCGCATCAGCGAATACCTGATGATGAAGTTGACTGAGATCGGCATCCCGACCCACTTCATCCGCCGCCTGAACATGCGCGAGCAGTTGATCCGGGAGGTCGAGATCGTCCCGCTTGAGATCGTCATCCGCAATGTCGCCGCCGGCAGCCTGGCCAAGCGGCTCGGTCTGCAGGAAGGCACGCGCCTGCCGCGCTCGATCCTTGAGTATTACTACAAGAACGATGCGCTGAACGACCCGATGGTGTCGGAGGAGCACATCACCTGCTTCGGCTGGGCGTCCACCCAGGACCTCGACGACATGGTCGCGCTGTCGCTGCGGGTGAATGACTTCCTGACCGGGCTGTTCCTCGGCGTCGGCATCACGCTGGTGGACTTCAAGCTCGAATTCGGCCGGCTTTACGAGAACGATGAGATGCGGATCGTCCTGGCCGATGAGATCAGCCCCGACAATTGCCGCCTCTGGGATGTGAAGACCGGCGAGAAGATGGACAAGGACCGCTTCCGCCGCGACCTCGGCAAGGTCGAGGAAGGCTACCAGGAAGTCGCCCGCCGCCTCGGCATCCTGCCCGAAGCTGGGGTGCGGGACATGAAGGGCCCGGAGACGGTCCAGTGAAGGCGCGCGTTTACGTCATGCCGAAATCCGGCGTGCTGGACCCCCAGGGCAAGGCCATCGGCCACGCCCTCGCCTCCCTCGGCTATGCCGGGGTGGAGGATGTGCGGGCCGGCAAGGTGATCGAACTCGACCTCGCGGAGACCGATGCCACCAAGGCCAAGGCCATGGCGGAAGACATGGCGCGCAAGCTGCTCGCCAATACCGTGATCGAAAGCTTCCGGGTCGAGGTCTTCTAGACCTGTGATCAAGGTCTCGCTTCTCGTCATGGTGGTGCTCACGATCCTGATCTCGATGGGCCTGCGCTGGCGGGAACAGCGGCTGCCGCAAGTCGCGAAGCAGCGGCGGCTCGGCCTGGTGGAGCGCGGCAAGAAGAACCTCGACCGCTGGGTGACCGCGGCGGCGATCGCTGCCGCCGCGACGCTCGCGGTGATCGGCGGACTGCATTGGCTGAAGGTCTGGGCGAGCTGATGGCCGCCCCTGGCATACGGGTGAACCCATGAAGGCCGTCATCATCGTCTTCCCCGGCACGAACCGCGAGCGCGACATGGCGATCGCCCTGGAACGCGCCAGCGGGCGCAAGCCGCAGATGCTGTTCCACCGGGAAGCCACCCTGCCCGCCGGCACCGACCTCGTCGTGCTGCCCGGCGGATTTTCGCATGGCGACTACCTCCGCTGCGGGGCGATGGCGGCGCTGTCCCCCATCATGCAGGCGGTGAAGGCCCATGCGGCGCGCGGCGGGCATGTGCTTGGTGTGTGCAACGGCTTCCAGGTCCTCTGCGAAGCCGGCCTGCTGCCGGGCGCCCTGCTGCGCAACGCGACGCTGCGGTTCCTGTCCATGGATTGCCACATGCGGGTGGAACGCGCCGGCACGCCCTTCACGGCGCAGTGGCGGCAGGGCGACGTATTCCGCGCGCCGATGGCGCATGGCGATGGCAATTACTATTGCGACGACGAGACCCATGCGCGGCTGGCGGGCGAGGGCCTCGTCGCCTTCCGCTACGCGACGCCGGCGGGGGAGATCACGGCCGCGGCGAACCGCAATGGCGCGCGGGACAACATCGCCGGCATCCTCTCCCCCAACCTCCGCATCTGCGGCCTGATGCCGCACCCCGAGGATCTGGTGGACCCGCTGATGGGCGGGGAAGACGGCCTGCCGATGTTCACGGGCCTGGTCGAGACCCTGGCGGCCGCGTAATTCCGGTGCCCTTCGGAACCGCGCCCCGGTAAGCTGGTGCCATGAACGCGCATCCGAAGAAGGGGCTGGTCCTGTCGGACCACCTCGCCGAACAGATCGCCGGGATGATCGAGGACGGGGTCATCCAGGGCCTGGACCAGGTGGTGGAGGCCGGGCTTTCGGCCATCGAGCCGCCGGACTTCGACCTGGAGACGCTGCGCAGGGCGGTTTTGCCCGCGCTGGAGGAATCCGAGCGTGACCCGTCCAGCATGAAGTCGCTGGAGGATACCTTCGCCGAACTCCGCGCCCACCATGCGAGGCGACTTGCCGAGGGTTGAATTCGGGGCCGAAGCCCAGGCCGACCTCCTCACCCTCCATGGCCTGATCTGGACGGAAGGCGGGGCCCGCCGTGCCGGGCAGTATATCGACGCCATCGAGGCCCGCTGCTTGGTTCTGCGGGACTGGACCTTCGCCGGCACGCCGAGGGATGACATCGGCCCCGGCATCAGGCGGCTCGGCCATGAACGGCGGATCACCATCCTCTGCCGTGTCGATCCCGACATCGTGACCATCCTCCGCATCCTCGACGCCGGGCGCCAGCCATGACGCGGCGGCGCTGGACATTCGGCCCGCGCCGCCCGACAAGCGCCGCATGAGCGCCCCCTCGCCCGCCCCTGTGGCCCGCCCCCTGCCGACGCCCCTCGACCCCGCTCGCGCGAAGCAGCTTTCGGCCGAATTCGGCCTGAAGGCCGATGAGTATGAGCGTGTGCTCGGCATCCTCGGTCGCACGCCCTCCCTCACGGAGCTTGGCCTGTTTTCCGTGATGTGGTCGGAGCACTGCTCCTACAAATCCAGCCGCGTCTGGCTGAAGACGCTGCCGACCAAGGCGCCCTGGGTCATTCACGGCCCAGGCGAGAATGCCGGCGTCATCGCCATCGGCGATGGGCTGGCTGCCATCTTCAAGATGGAAAGCCACAACCACCCCAGCTTCATCGAGCCCTACCAGGGTGCCGCCACCGGTGTCGGCGGCATTCTGCGGGATGTCTTCACCATGGGGGCGCGGCCGATCGCGAACCTCAACGCGCTGCGCTTCGGCAACCCGAACGCGCCGCGGATGAAGCGGGTGGTGGATGGCGTGGTGCGCGGCATTGGCGGCTACGGCAATTGCGTCGGCGTGCCGACGGTGGGCGGGGAAGTGAACTTCCACCCCGCCTATGACGGCAACCCGCTGGTCAATGCGATGACGGTGGGCATCGCCCCGGCCGACCGCATCTTCCTGAGCGCCGCCGCCGGGCTCGGCAATCCCGTGGTTTATGTCGGCTCCAAGACCGGGCGGGACGGCATCCATGGCGCGACCATGGCCTCCACCGAGTTTTCCGCCGATTCCGAGGAAAAGCGGCCGACCGTGCAGATCGGCGACCCCTTCACGGAAAAGCTGCTGATCGAGGCCTGCCTCGAACTTATGGCCACCGACATGATCGTCGCCATCCAGGACATGGGGGCGGCGGGGCTGACCAGCTCCTCCGTCGAGATGGCCGGCAAGGGCGGCGTCGGCATCGAGCTGGTGATGGACAATGTCCCGCAGCGCGAAGATGGCATGACGGCCTATGAGATGATGCTCTCCGAATCCCAGGAGCGCATGCTGATGATCCTCAAGCCCGGCCGCGAAGCCGAGGCGGAGGCGATTTTCACGAAGTGGGAACTGGATTTCGCGGTCATCGGGCACCTCACCGATACCGGCCATATCGTCATCAAGCACAAGGGTATCGTCGAGGCGGATATCCCCCTCGCCCCCCTCGAATCCGAGGCCCCCCTGTATCGCCGCCCGACGGTGGAAACGCCGAAGCAGCCGGTGCTGGATGCCGCCGATATCGACAATCCGATGGGCATCCTGCCGGGGCTCGAAAAACTGGTCGGCAGCCTCGACCTCTGCTCCCGTCGCTGGATCTGGGACCAGTATGACAGCACTGTGGGCGGGCAGACCGTGCAGCGCCCGGGCGGCGCCGATGCCGCCGTAGTGAAGCTGGAAGGCCTGCCGCGCGCGCTGGCCATGACCACGGATTGCACCCCCCGCTACTGTCAGGCGGACCCGGAGGAGGGCGGCAAGCAGGCCGTCGCGGAGGCCTGGCGCAACCTGACCGCAGTCGGTGCCCTGCCGCTGGCGATCACCGACAACATGAATTTCGGCAACCCCGAGAAGCCCGAGATCATGGGCCAGTTCGCCGCCGCCGTGCGCGGCATGGGCGCGGCCTGCATCGCGCTCGACTTCCCGGTCGTGAGCGGCAATGTCTCCCTCTACAACGAGACCCAGGGCCGCGCGATCCTGCCGACGCCGGCCATCGGTGGCGTCGGCGTGCTGGAGGATGCACGCCACGCCGTGGGCCTGGCGCTGACGTCGGGGCTCGACCTGGTGCTGATCGGGACCACGATCGGCTGGCTCGGCCAATCCCTCTGGCTGCGGGAGATCGCGGGCCAGGAAGCCGGCGCGCCGCCGCCGGTCGATCTGGTGGCGGAGCGTCTGCACGGCGATTTCGTCCGCGCCCAGATCCTGTCCGGCGCCGTCGCCGCCTGCCATGACTGCGCCGATGGCGGCCTGCTGGTCACGGTGGCGGAAATGGCGATGGGCGGCGGCACCGGCGCCACGCTGACCGCCCCGCCCGCCGGCATCGCGCCGCATGGCTGGTGGTTCGGTGAAGACCAGGGCCGCTACGTGCTGGCGGTGCGCGATGGCGCGGCGCTGCTGGCGGCGGCGCAGGCGGCCGGCGTGCCGGCGATGGCGCTCGGCCGCAGCGGCGGCGGGGACTTGGTTCTGGCCGGCGGGGCCTCCATATCCGTCGAAAGGCTGGTCGCGACGCATGAAGCGACGCTGCCGGCGCTCATGCAAGGGGATGCAGGCTGATGGCGATGGACGCCGCGGAAATCGAGGCGCTGATCAAGGCGGCGCTGCCGGACGCCCAGGTGCGGATCGAGGATCTGGCGGGGGATGGCGACCATTACGCCGCCACCGTCGTCTCCGCCGCCTTCAAGGGGGTGAGCCGCGTGAAGCAGCACCAGATCGTCTATGCCGCCCTTCAGGGCCGGATGGGCGGCGCGCTGCATGCGCTCGCCTTGCAGACTTCCACGCCGGACTAACCCGCGCCATCATCCGCCCAGAACCGCCACTTCCGATCCAGGGAACCGCCACGATGAGCAACCCCGTCTTCGACCGCATCCAGTCCGAGATCACCGAGAACCCGGTGGTGCTCTACATGAAGGGCACGCCCGTTTTCCCGCAATGCGGCTTTTCCGCCCGCGTCGTGCAGATCCTCAGCCATGTCGGCGTGCCCTTCAAGGGCGTGAACGTGCTGGAGGACATGGAGCTTCGCGAAGGCATCAAGGGCTTCGCCAACTGGCCGACGATTCCCCAGCTCTATGTGAAGGGCGAATTCGTCGGCGGCTGCGATATTGTGACGGAGATGTTCCAGTCCGGTGAGTTGCAGGGGATGCTGACGGAAAAGGGCGTGACGGCCTGACACACCTTGGCCCTCCCCGCCTCGGCGGGGAGGGTGTTCGACAGCCTTGCCGAAAACGCAAAACGCCGGCCCCTCGCGGGGCCG
>CANJXD010000098.1 GCA_947478535.1 Acetobacteraceae bacterium | reverse complement strand
TGCACGCCGCGGTTGCCGTCCGGCACCGCGCCGCCTATTCCTGGCCCCCGGAAACGCCCCTGGACGCATGACCGAGGCCCTCGCCCCGCTACCCCAGCTCGACCACCAACGCGTCGTCTTCCCCGAAGGCCTGGCGCTGGACAGTGGCGCCGTGCTGGCCCCCCTCGCCGTCGCCTATCGCACCTACGGCACGCTGAACGCCGCCAGGACGAATGCGGTGGTGATCTGCCATGCCCTGACCGGCGACCAGTATGTCGCGGACAAGCACCCCGTGACCGGGCGCGGTGGCTGGTGGGATGTGCTGGTCGGCCCCGGAAGGCCGGTGGATACGGACCGCTTCTTCGTCATCTGCGCCAATGTGCTGGGCGGCTGCATGGGCTCCTCCGGCCCCGCGGAGGAAATGACGGATGCCGAGGGCCGCCCGATGGGCCGCCCCTGGGGCATCGATTTCCCCTCCGTCACCATCCGCGACATGGTCCGCGCCCAGAAGCGCCTGGTGGATCATTTTGGTATCGAGAAGCTGCTGGCCGTGGTCGGTGGGTCCATGGGCGGGATGCAGGTGCTGGAATGGGCCGCGACCTACCCGGAGATGGTGGTCGCCGCCGCCCCCATCGCCTGCGCCGCCTACCACTCCGCCCAGAACATCGCCTTCCACGAGGTCGGCCGCGCCGCCATCCATGGCGACCCCGACTGGCAGGGCGGACGGTACTGGGAGGATGGGCGCATCCCGGCCAAGGGGCTTTCCGTCGCCCGCATGGTCGCGCACATCACCTATCTGTCGGAAGCGGCGCTCGGCCGGAAATTCGGCCGGCGCCTGCGCGGCGCCTCGGCGCTGACCTTTCTGGAAGATGTCTTCGAGGTGGAAAGCTACCTCCGCCACCAGGGCAGCACCTTCGTGCGGCGGTTCGACGCGAACAGCTACCTCACCATCACCCGGGCAATGGACTATTTCGACCTGGCGGCGGAACACGGCGGCGAGGTGGCGAACGCCTTCCGCGGCACGAAAACCCGCTTCCTGGTGGCGTCCTTCAGCAGCGACTGGCTGTTCCCCACCGAGGAAAGCCGCGCCCTGGTGCGGGCGCTGAACGCGGCGGCGGCGAATGTGTCGTTCGTCGAGATCGCCACGGATAAGGGGCACGACGCGTTTCTGCTGGACGAGCCGGTGTTTCACCGGGCGCTGGGGGGATTTTTGCGGGGGGCGGCGGAGAGGGTGGGGGTTTAGGTGCGTCGGGAAGCGGAAATGCCCGATACCCATCAGGCGCCAAAAAGCGGTAGTCGCCTGGACAGCCGCTCTGCGCCACCGTCCGCGCCGATGGCCCGATCCGAACGCCGAAGGACCTCGAAGGCAAAACCCTCGCGGCGCCGGACAGTAATGCGGGCCGCCAGATTTTTCCGGCTTTTGCCCGCGCGGCCGGAATTGCGCGAACCGATGCTCGTGCAGCGCCGCGTCGATGGCATCACGGGGGCTGCCACCAGCACGGGGCTTTCGCTCAAGGCGCTGGGCATGGATTGGCCAGCGCAGCGCATCCTTTCGCCGCGCTGAAATCCGTCGAACCGCTGACCGATGTGGGGATCGAGACGGAACGGCAGATGGTGTCCTTCAGCGAACAGGTGGTCTCCGACCATGTCACGGCGAACGGGATTTCCGCCGTTGATCCGGCGCGGTTGCAGGTGGCGCTGACGGCGGTGGAATCGGCCTTCGGCATGGCGCCGAAGCTGAAGCCGGAGGATGTCTATACCGACGCCTTCCTGCCGCCGCTGGCCGAACGCCGCCTCGTCGGCACCGTCTGAGCGCTCGCGGCCGGCCTGCCCCTCTCGCGGGCAGGCAGGCCGCGCCTTGGGCAGAAGCGGCGCCCGTGATGACGGGCGTCCCGAATATTCCGGCTGACAGCGCCGCGCATCGGTCTAGGATGCAAGCTGTCCATCGGTGGAAACCGCGCCATGCCCCTCGCCACCCGCCGCCATCTGCTGGCCGGCGCCGCGCTGCTCGCCTCCCCCCTCGCCGCCCCGGGCCTCGCCCGCGGGCAGGGCGCGCTGTCCCGGCTGAAATTCACCCTGGACTGGGCGTTGCAGGGGCCGAACTCCTACGCCCTGCTCGGCCGGGAACGCGGCTTCTTCCGCGCCGAGGGGATCGATGTCTCGATCAGCCGCGGCTTCGGGTCCGGCCGCGTGCCCGTCGATATCGCCGCCGGGACCTTCGAGATGGGCCAGGCCGATATCAACCCGACCCTGAAATTCATGGCGGAAAACCCGAATGCCGGGCTGATCGTCGTCGCCATCGCCGCCGACCGCAACGGCATGTGCGTCACCGTCCGGGCCGATGGCGATATCCGCACGCCGAAGGATCTGGAGGGCAAGACCCTCGCCGCCCCGGCGGAGGATGCCGGCCGCCAGCTGTTCCCCATCTTCGCCACCCGCGCCGGCTTCGATGCGGCGAAGGTTTCGTGGCAGACGGTGCGGGCCGAGCTGCGGGAGCCGATGCTGGTGCAGCGCCGGGTCGATGGCATCACCGGCATCGTCACCTCCACCGCGCTGTCGCTGAAATCCATCGGCTTCGGCTTCGACCAGCAGCGCATCATGTTCTACCGCGACCACGGGCTGGACCTGTTCTCCACCTGCTTCCTCACGACGAAGGACTACGCCCAGCGCAATCCGGGCGTGGTGCGCGGGGCCTTGAAGGCGCTGTTCCGCAGCCTCGCCTATGCCTGGCACCATGCGGAGGAAAGCATCGCCGTGCTCAAGCAGGTGGAACCGCTGACGGATGTGGCGATCGAGCTGGAACGCTACCGCTTCAACACCGAACAGCACCTGATCACGGACCACGTCCGCCAGAACGGTTTTTCGGATGTGGACCCGGTGCGGCTCCAGCGCAGCATCCGCGCGGTGGAGGAAGCCTTCGGCCTGCCGCAGCGGCTGACGCCGGCGGATGTCTACACCGAAGCCTATCTGCCGCCGCGCGCGCAGCGGATGCTCGATATCGGTATTTCGTGAGGAGCCATTCGCCATGACCGACGCGATCCCCACCCTCGATTTCCACGCCTTCCTCGAAGGCGATGCCGCGGACCGGCATCACGTGGCGGCCACCATCGGCGCCGCCTTCGAACGCTACGGCTTCATCCAGCTGGTCGGCCACGGGGTGCCGCAGGAAGTGCTGAACGGCGCCTTCGCGGCGGCGGAGGCCTTCTTCGACCGGCCGGAGGAGTTCAAGCGCACGGTGGTGGACCGCCGGAACAATCGCGGCTTCATCCCGCTCTTCGACGGCATCGCGGAGGCCACGAAGAAGCCGAACGGGCAGGAGGCCTACAGCGTCGGCCACATCTACCGCACGACGGACCCCGAACTGCTGAAGCTGCCGCTCTATGCGGAGACGCCCTGGCCCGATATGCCCGGCTTCCGGGAACGGCTGGAAGCCTGCTACGCCGCCATGTACACGCTGTCCCAGCAGGTGCTCTCGGCCACAGCGATGCATCTCGGCGTGGCGGAGGATTTCTTCGCCGAGGCGTCGCGCGCGAGCTATTCGAACATGCGCGTCATCCACTACCCACCGGCGGAAAAGGTGGCGGAGGTGACGGATATCGGCGTCCGCCCGCATGAGGATCAGGGGCTGGTCACGCTGCTGGTGCAGGACATGAATGGCGGGCTTTCCGTGCTCGGCCCGTCCGGCGAATGGCTGCCGGTGGTGCCGAACCGGGAAGCGATGGTCATCAACGTGGGCAAGCTGCTGAAGCGCTGGACCAATGGTCGCTACCGGGCGGCGCTGCACAAGGTGTTCAACAGTTCCGGCCGGGAACGCTATTCCATCCCGCTGTTCGTCCACCCCTCCTACCACACCCGCATCGACCCGATGTCGCTGGTGGGGGAGGAAGCCTCCGGCCCGGATTTCGCGCCGATCGTGGCCGGGGAACAGGTCTATCGGAACTTCATGGCGCAGCGGAAATCCTGGCAGGAAGCAACCGCCTAGCCCGCTGCTGGACGCACCTGGCGGGGAAAGCTAGACCCGCCAGATCATACAAGGGATTCCCGCCGGTGCCCGACGCGGCCGAGGTGCGCTTCGTCGCCAAGAACATGCGGCTAGACCTTCGCCTGATCGCGGAGATGATCGCCCCAGGCACCCGTGTGCTGGATATCGGCTGCGGCGATGGCCTGCTGATCGACCACCTGACGCGCAGCAAGGGCGCCGATGCGCGGGGGATCGAAATCGACATGGCGGAGGCCACGGAAGCCGTGGCGGCGGGGCTGCCGGTGATCCATGGCGATGCGGATAACGACCTCGCCTTCTACCCCGATGGCGCCTTCGACTACGTCGTGCTGTCGCGTACCTTGCAGGCGGTGGAAAAGCCGCGGGAAGTGCTGCGCCAGATGCTGCGGATCGGCGCGCGGGCCATCGTCTCCTTCCCGAATTTCGGCCATTGGCAGTTGCGGATGAAGCTGCTGCTGGACGGCCGGATGCCGGATAACGAGACCTGGAGCCGCCCCTGGTACGACACGCCGAACATCCACCCCTGCACGATCCGGGACTTCTTCGCGCTCTGCGCCATGGAAGGCTACGTGGTGGAGCAGTGGCTGGCGGTGGATGACAAGGGCCTGCGTTCCCCCTGGAAGCGGAGCCCGTGGCTGGCGAATCTGTTCGGCGAACAGGCGCTGTTCCTGCTGCGACGGGGCTGAAGGCGCCGCCGCTACAGCCCTATCGGGTCAGTGAAGCCGCTCGCCGGCCGGCGCGGCCCCCGGCAACAGCAGCGCGGCCAGCGCCGCGTGGCGCGCCGCCGCCTCCGCCCCCAGCCTGCGGCATTCCGCCTCGACATAGGCCAGCATCAACAGGATCGCGTCGCGATCGATCGCATCTGCAGGGGCATCGGTGGTCGGGCTGTTCACGCAGGACATGGAAACGATCCCTGAAAGCCGGGCTCGACACACCGGAAGCGGAGAACAAGAGCCGAGATGAGAATGGTATATTGGCTTCCATCACGCCAATGTGAAGCTGAAATCGCCTGGCTCGATTTTCAACTTTCGATTGCTGCCCCGCGGTAGGAATCACTGGACGCCGGCTCTCCGCCGCGGTTACGCGGAAGTCATTGCCATGACAGGGAACATCCCGATGCTTCGCCGCCATCTCCTCGCCGCCGCCGGGGCCAGCCTCGCCACCCCCGCCCTCGCTCAGGCACCCTGGCCCGCCCGCCCGATCCGCCTGGTCATTCCCTTTGGCACCGGCGGCACCACGGATATCATCGGCCGGCTGATGGCCGATGAGATGGGGCGCTTCCTCGGCCAGACGATCGTGGTGGAAAACCGCGCTGGTGCCGGCGCCACGCTCGGCACTGGTCTCGTCTCCCAGGCAGCGCCGGATGGCTATACGCTGCTGCTCTCCACCATTTCCGGCATGGCGATCGGCAATACCCTGTACCGGGAACGCATCCAGTGGGACGCGGACCGGGATTTCGCCCATATCGCGACCCTGCTCGGCACGCCCTACCTGCTGGCAGTCAACCCGCGCTTCCCGGCCCAGACCTTCGCGGAATATGTGGCGGAGGCGAAGCGCCGCCCGCAAGGGATCGAGCTCGCGACCTCCGGCGTCGGCTCCCTGCCGCATCTGCTGGCGCTGCGGATGGCGAGCGCCACCGGCATCCAGTTGACGCATGTCCCCTATCGCGGCGGCGCCCAGGCAGCGACGGATACGATTGCCGGCGTGGTTCCCAGCATGATCGACAGCCTGACGGCGGCCAGCGCCAATATGCGCGCCAATGCGGTGCGGGCGCTCGCCTTCTCCTCCCCCGCCCGCATCCCGGATTTCCCGGATGTGCCGACCTTCGCCGAACTCGGCATGCCGCAGTTGAACGCCGATGGCTGGGCCGGCCTCTGCGCCCCCGCCCGCACCCCGCGGCCGATCCTCGAAAGGCTGGCGGAAGCCGTGAAGGCCGCCCAGGCCGCGCCGAATGTGCAGCGCCGCTTCGCCGATACCGCGACGCAGCCCGGCCGCGTCTTCCTGGATGACGCCCAGGCCTTCGTCCGCGCCGAGGTCGCCGCCTGGGCCGATGTGGTACGCGCCAGCGGTGCCACGATGGAGTAGCGCGGGCAGGCGCGACGCGGACAGGCGGGCCATGCCCCAAAAATAAACCCCGGCGGAAACCGCCGGGGTCGAGTTGAGGGAGGAAACGTCCAGGAACGTCCGTGCGGCGCTTGGCGCCTCAGGACGATCCGAACATAGGGCGGGGCGCGTCCAGAATCCTTGATGTGAATCAAGCATCCCGGACAGGTCTTCCGGCACAGGATGTTTGCCCTGGAACCCGGTCCGGGCGAGGATGGGACGTCCCCGTCCGAAGGGCGGGTGCATCAGGGAAGCAGCGGCGCGCGGCGTCGTATCAAAATGAGGCGGGAGAGCCGGCATGGCACGGGTTGCATTGGTGACGGGTGGGCAGCGTGGAATCGGCGCCGCGATCAGCGAGGCCTTGCAGGCCGCCGGCCGGAAGGTGGTCGCCAGCTATGCTGGCAATGACGCTGCCGCGCAGGCCTTCACCGAACGCACCGGCATCCCCTGCTACAAGTTCGATGTCGGTAATTTCGAGGCGTGCATCGCCGCCGTGCAGAAGATCGAGGCCGAGGTCGGCCCGATCGAGATCCTGGTGAACAATGCCGGCATCACCCGGGATTCCATGATGCGCAAGCTCACGCGCCAGATGTGGGACGACGTGATCGATACCAATCTCGGCAGTTGCTACAACATGTGCAAGGCGGTGTGGGATGGCATGTCCACCCGCAAATTCGGCCGCATCGTGAATATCGGCTCCGTCAACGGCCAGGCCGGCCAGCTCGGCCAGGTGAACTACGCCGCCGCCAAATCCGGCATCCACGGCTTCACCAAGGCGCTCGCCCAGGAAGGCGCGCGCAACCAGGTCACGGTGAACGCCGTCGCCCCCGGCTATGTCGATACCGAGATGGTGCGCGCCGTCCCCGCCGATGTGCTGGAGAAGATCATCGCCCGCATCCCGCGCGGCCGCCTCGGCACGGCGGAGGACATCGCCCGTGGCGTCGCCTTCCTGACCGCCGATGATGCGGACTTCATCACCGGCTCCACGCTGTCCATCAATGGCGGTCAGCACATGTACTGAGGACCCCGGCAGAGGGCGCGTCGCGTCCCCTGCCATCCTCCCGCATGAATGGCTGATACGAACGACTGGCGCATGACCCATATCATTCTCGCCTTCGATGGTACCGATGCCGAAGCGCCAGCTCGCCGCGCCGCGGCGCGGGACCGCCATGTTGCGTCCATCACGGTGGAAGCCGCGTCGGGCCGGCTGCTGCTCGGCCTGCCCCTGCATGATGAAGCCGGGCGCAGCCTGGGCTCGCTCATGGTGATCGATGGCGATGCGGCGGCGCGGGATGCGTATCTCGCGGCCGAGCCCTTCGCGAGCCAGGGCGTCTGGCAGCGGGTGGAAACCCACCCCTTCCGCATCGCCCCCCTGCCCTACCAGCCCTGGCCCGCGCCGGATGCGCCCCTGCACGCCGGGCGCACCCACACCATCACCCTCGCCTGGGATGACCGGGACCCGGCGGCGCTGGACCGCCGCCTCGCCGCGCGCCCCGCGCATTTCGCGCGCGTGGCGCCGATGGCCACCGATGGCACGCTGCTGTTCGGCGGCGCCATCCTCGATGCGACGGCGTCCCGCATGATCGGCTCCATCGCCGTGACCCGTCACACCACCCACGCCGAGGCGCGCGACTGGATGCGGGAAGACCCCTACGTCACCGGCGGAGTGTGGCGCGACATCACCCTGTTCGGCACCACGCTCCGGCCTCTGCCCTACAAGGCCCTGCCGCGTGGCTAGGCTGATCGAATACGCCGAGGCCGCACCGGAAGCCCGCGCCGTCTTCGAGGAGATCATGGCCGCGCGCGGCGTCGCTGACGTCAACAACTTCTGGAAGGCGCTGGCCGTCGATCCCGCGCTGCTTCGCCGCACCTGGGACAGCCTGCGCAGCGTCATGGCCCCCGGCGCGCTCGACCCCGTGGTGAAGGAAATGCTCTACCTCGCGGCCTCCATGACCAGCGGCTGCGCCTATTGCACCGCGAGCCACGGCGCCGCCGCCCGCGCCAAGGGGATGACGGACGCGCAGTTCGGCGAATTGCTCGCCGTCGTCGGCATGGCCGCCGAGACGAACCGACTGGCGGAGGCGCTGCGCGTGCCGGTGGACCCGCAATTCGAGTAGCTGTGGGTTCGCCAGACCCCCGCCTTCGCGCCGCTGGCATGGCGGCGTAGAAGCGGCGGATGTCACCCGCCACGCTCGCCGGTTGCGGCGCCCTCGCCCTCTGGGCCTTTCTCGCGCTGCTGTCGCGGCTTTCCGCCGGCATCCCACCCTTGCAGATCACCGCCATCGGCTTCGCCGTGGGTGGCGCCATGGGTCTTGCCGTCGTCGCGGCCAAGGGGCGCCTTGGGGCGCTGCGCCAGCCGCCGATCGCCTGGGTGCATGGCGTGGGCGGGCTGTTCGGCTACCACGCGCTGTACTTCATCGCCCTCGCCCTGGCGCCGGCGGTGGAAGCGAACCTCATCAACTATCTTTGGCCACTGCTGATCGTGCTGCTCTCCGCCCCGCTGCGCGGCCTGCGCCTGGGCCCGGCGCGGCTGGCAGGCGTCGGCCTCGGCTTCGCGGGCTGCGCGCTGCTGGTGGGCGCCGGGGCGAGCTTCCCGCCCGAGGCGATCCCCGGCTTCCTGGCCGCGGCCGGCTGTGCCGTGGTGTGGGCGGTGTTTTCCGTCACCGCCGGGACGAAGCGCCTCGTGAAGGTGCCGACCGAGGCAGTCGCCGGCTTCTGCATCGCGACGGCCATCTGCGCCCTGGTCGCCCATCTCGGCTTCGAGACCTGGGTCGCGCCCGATGCCGCGCAATGGCTGGCGCTGGTGCTGCTCGGCCTGGGGCCGCTCGGCGCCGCCTTCTTCCTGTGGGATGTCGGCATGAAGCGCGGCGATCCCCGGCTGCTCGGCACGCTCGCCTATGCCGCGCCGGTCGCCTCCACCCTGCTGCTGGTCGCGGCGGGGGAAGGGGCGCTGTCGCAGCGCGTGCTGGCGGCAGCCTTGATGGTCGCCGGCGGCGGCTTCATCGCGGCGCGGGCGAAAAAATAGGGCCCGGCCTCACGCCATCGCGTGCTGGGCGCGGCGGCGGGGTTTCGCCGCCTTGGTGCCCGGGGAGACGATGCAGGCATTGACCAGCGCGGCCAGTTGCACGGCGGCGGTGTCGTTCATCCGCAGCATCACGTGGCGACCGGCCTCGGTCACGAAGTCGATGCTGAAACCCTCACTGCCCTTGCCCACAGCAACGGGCTCATAGAAGGACGCGTCCTGCGTCATCACATTCTGGTTCGCCACGATCCACTCTCCTGTCCTGGGCTGCCGAACCCGGGTTTTCCGGGCCGGCACGATCTTCGTGCCAGGACAGATGACGCCGCATCCGCAACAGCCTTGTTAACGGCGGCGCAGGCGGTGGGCGGGACCTTCAGGGCTTGCGGAGCAGCGCCCGTACCACCTCCGCGCGGCCCTGGTGGCGCGGGCCTTCATCCAGCGTCACGGTGCCTTCCAGCAGGTCCAGCACCTCCAGGCCGCCGAACAGATCCTCGACGATGGCGCGGGACCACAGCAGCTCCGGCATCTTCGGCCCACCGCTGCGGCGGCCCTGCTGGGCCGGGGTGAAGCATTCCAGCGCCAGCAGCCCACCCGGCGCGAGCGCCCGCACGGCCCCCGCCGCGGCCGCGGCGCGGTCCGCGGGCGGCAGATGCAGGTAGATCCACGCCACCAGGTCGAACCCGCCGTCCGGATAGGTCCAGGCCGCCGCATCCGCCGTGACGGTCACCACCCCCACCCCGCGCCGCGCCGCCAGCGCCACCGTCTTGGCGGACCCGGCGGCGGACCAGTCGAGCGATGTCACCAGCAATCCGCGTTCGGCCAGCCAGACGCCGTTCCGCCCTTCCCCATCGCCGAGCGCCAGCGCCCGCATCCCCGGCCGCAGCCGGGGCGCCAGAGATTCGAGGTAACGGTTCGGCGCATCCCCGAACTGGAAGTCACCGCCGGCATAGCGTTCATCCCAGGCGGTGCTTGTGCTCACCGGCGCGACTCCTCAGCGGAAGTGGTTCTTCGCTTCCCGCCGCGCGGTGAATTCCGCCAGGTCGCGGGCGCGGAAATACGGGTTGCCGGACATCTCCTGCGCCAGCGTCGTCGGCACTGTCGGCCGGCCAGCGGCGCGCAACGCGGCCGCCGCCTCGGCTTCCGCCCGCAGCGCCTTGTTGTCGGGCTCGATCGTCATGGCGAAGCGGGCATTCGTCTCGGTGTATTCATGCCCGCAGCAGAAGCGCGTATTCGCCGGCAGCTTCGCCCGGCGCCGGAAGGAATGATACAGCGCCTCCATCCCCCCCGCTTCCAGCGGCCGCCCGCAGCCCAGCGCGAAGACGATATCGCCGCACAGCAGCACATGATCGGCCGAGAAATGAAAGGCGATATGCCCCGTGGTGTGGCCGGGCAGGTGCATCACCACCGCCTCCGCCGCGCCGAGCTTCACATGGTCGCCCTCCGCCACCAGCACGTCGCAAGGCGGCAGGCGATGCGCATCGAGCGCGGCGCCGACGATCTTGGCACCGGGGAAGCGCGCCTTGAGTTCCGCCACCCCGTTCACGTGGTCCCCGTGATGATGCGTCAGCAGGATCAGGTCGAGCACGCCACCCGCCGCTTCCACCGCGGCGATCGCGGGTCCGGCCTCCCCGGGGTCGCAGATCGCGACCGCGCCGGTCGGCCCGTCCTTGAGCAGCCAGAGGTAATTGTCCTCAAGGCAGGGAACCGCTTCCACCTTCATCGACATCTCTCCGGCCTCCCTATGCGATACCCCGTCAAAACGGGGCGGATAGCCCCTATATCTCCGGCATGACGACCGAGGTCCATGGGCTCGATAGCTTCTACGCCTCCCCGGGAGGGGACACGGCGGCGCGGCTGGTGCGGGATAGGCTGGCCAGGCTCTGGCCGGTGCTGCCGGGCATGGCCGTGCTCGGCATCGGCTATGCCGCGCCCTATCTGGGGCTGTGGCGGCGGGAGGCCCGGCTGACGGTGGCGCTGACGCCGCCGCATGGCACGCTTGCCCCCCCCTGGGCCGAGTCCAGCCCCCTGGTGGCGGAGGAGGACGCGCTGCCCTTCCCCGACAGCAGCTTCGACCGCATCCTGTTGGTCCACGGCCTGGAAGCGGCCGAGAACACCCGGCGCCTGCTGCGGGAAGCCTGGCGCGTGCTGCGCGACGACGGGCGGCTGATGGTGGTGGTGCCGAACCGCACGGGGATGTGGGCACACCTGGAACGCACGCCCTTCGGGCATGGGCATCCCTATTCCGCCGGGCAGTTGCAGCGGTTGCTGACGCGGCATCTGTTCCGGGTGGAGCGCCGAGACACGGCGCTGTTCGTGCCGCCCTACGCGCTGCGCTTCCTCCAGCCCGCCTTGCCGACGATCGAGCGCACCGGCCGCTTCCTGGCGCCCCGTCTCGCAGGCGTTGCGATCATGGAGGCGGAGAAGGATATGTTTTCCGCCATGCCCGCAGGCGCCATCACCCTCCGCCGCCGCATCGTCGCCGAGGCAGTGTAACTAGCCGGCCTTCCCCTTCGCCCGCTCCGCCCGCAGCAGCAGCGTGGTCACGATGAGGATGTTCACCGCGTTCCAGAACGTGCCGTTCAGGAAGGCCGCGGCGTAGCTGCCCGTGAGGTCGAAGATCAGCCCGGAAACCCAGCCCCCCAAGGCCATCCCCGCCAGCGTCGCCATCAACACGATACCGAGCCGCGTTCCCGCCTCCGTCGCCGGGAAATGCTCCCGCACGATGATGGCGTAGGAGGGCACGATGCCGCCCTGGAACAGCCCGAACAGCGCGGAGATGACGTAGAGCGACACCATGCTGTCGAAGAACAGGTAGAGCACCAGCGCCACGGCCTGCAGCAGGGACCCCAGCAGCAGCGTCCTGAGCCCGCCGATCCGGTCCGCGATGAACCCCGATGCGATGCGGGAGACGATGCCGCAGGCGAGCATGAGGGACAGCATCTCCGTCCCCCGCGCCACGCCGTAGCCGAGGTCCCCGCAATAGGCGACGATATGGACCTGCGGCATGGCCATGGCGATGCAGCAGCCAATGCCGGCGAAGCCGAGGATGCCGGTCAGCGCGTTCTTCGAGAAGCCGAGCGGCCGGTCCACCCGCGCCGCCACCCCCGCCACCGGCGCCACCCGCGTCGCACTCCCCGGTGCCCGCGCCCGCAGCATCAGCGCCAGCGGCGGCATCGCCACCAGCACGATCACACCGACGACGATGTGGGCGACGCGCCAGCCCCAATGGCCGATCAGCACCGTCAGCAGCGGCGGCCAGACAACCCCGGCCAGGTAGTTCCCCGCCGCCGCCAGCGCCACCGCGATGCCCCGCCGCCGGCGGAACCACAGCGAGGCATCGGCCATCAGCGGCCCGAAGGCGGCCGACGAGCCCAGCATCCCGATCATCACCCCCTGGGCGAGGGCGAACAGCGCGAGGCTGGGTGCCATCCCCGCCAGGATGTAGCCGGCCCCCATCACCACCGCCCCGCCCATCACAGGCTTCATCACCCCGTAGCGGTCGGACAGGCGCCCCATCAGGATGCCGCCGGCGGCGAAGCCCACCATGGTCAGCGTATAGGGCAGCGAGGCCTCGGCCCGCGTCGCGCCGAACTCGGCCTGCACGAAGGGCAGCGCCACCACCACGGACCACATCCCCGCGCCGCCCAGCGTGGACAGCGCGACGATCGCCGCCAGCCTGATCCAGCTGCGCCGGCTGTCGTAATGCGAGGCCTCCGCGCCGGTCACGCCCCAGGGCCGAAGGTGACGAAATTCTCCAGCGCCTCGCGGTCCGTCACCAGCGCATTCGCCGGCACATCCGGGTCCGCCACGCCGAGCGACATGCCGCAGACCAGCGCCTGGTCATCGGCCAGGCCGAGCTGCGCGCGGACCACGTCATGATGATCGCAGAAGGCCGCCTGCGCGCAGGTATCGAGTCCATGCCCGCGGGCGGCCAGCATGATCGACTGAAGAAACATCCCGAAATCGAGCCAGGAGCCCTGTTCGAGATCCCGGTCGATGGTGAAGAACAGCCCGACCGGCGCGCCGAAAAAGGCGAAGTTCCGCCCGCGCTGGGCATGCGCCGCCGCGTCATCGCCCCGCGCCACGCCGGCCAGCTTGTACAGGCCAAGCCCGCAGGCCCGCCGCCGCGCCAGATAGGGCTCCCGCCACACCCGGGGATAGTAGTGGTAATCCCGCGGCACCTTCGCCCCCGCATCATGCGCGGCGACCAGCGCGGTGGTCAGCGCCTGCTTCTCCGCCCCTACCGTCACGCGCACGCGCCAGGGCTGGATATTGGACCCCGAGGGCGCGCGGGCGGCGGCGCGCAGGATGGCCTCCACGGTCGCACGCGGCACCGGGTCCGGCCGGAAGCCGCGAATGCTCCGGCGCGTGGCCAGCGCCTCAAGCACATCCATGCCGTCCGTCTCCCCCTCAGGCGGGGCGCATCCTGTCGCGGCCCGGCATGGTGCGCAATGCGGGGCCACCGCAGCCATCACTGCGTGTATGGCGTGGGCTTATTTTCAGCTTCCGGTTGGGTCCCTGCACCGGCAAGATGCGGCATGGCCCGTCCCCCATTCCTGCTGCCGCTTGCCCTGGCCTTGGCCCCGCAGCCCGCCGCCGCCCAGGCGCTGGATGCGCGGCCGCAGGGTGGTCGCGTGGTCGAAGGACAGGCGAGCATCGCGCAATCCGGCAGCCTCACCCAGGTGACGCAGGGCAGCGACCGCGCCGTACTGGAATGGCAGCGATTCGATATCGGTGCGCGGCATCGGGTCGATATCCGCCAGCCCACCGCCGGTTCCTGGTCCCTGCAACGGGTGACCGGAGGCGATCCCTCCGCCATCGCCGGGCGCCTCACCTCCAATGGCGGGGTGGCGCTGGTGAACCCGGCGGGGGTGATGTTCAGCCAGGGCGCGCAGGTCGATGTCGCCGCCCTCATCGCCACGGCAT